>DASSNT010000017.1:0-37163 GCA_035701285.1 Gammaproteobacteria bacterium
CCGATGATCGGCACGATCAACGAACTCAGGCCGCTGATCGTCGCCGGCAGCCGTTGCAGGATGTACAGCCACAGCAGCCACGCGATCATCGTCGCGCCCAGCGCGTTGTAAACGAGCGCGCCGATAAAGTAACCGCTCCACACGATCGGCTGTTCCTGAATCAGCAGTGCAACAGCGATCAGCGGAATGACGCCGAAGGCCATCTGCCACGTCGTCAGCGACAGCAGTTCGTCGCGGCCGCTGACCGGAATCTTTTTGACGAGGATGACGCTGATGCCCCACGACGCGCCGGCACCCAGCGCGACCAGGCTGTTCATCAGGCCGGCGCCGCTGTTCCAGACTTCCAGCACCAGAATCAGCCCGACAAAGGCGACGCCGACGGCGGCCCATTGCCGGCCGCGCAGCCGCTCGCCCAGAAACGGCCAGCCGAGCACGATGACCCAGAACGGCATCGTGTAGGCGAGCACGGCGCTTTTGCCGGCCTGGCCGAAATCCAGCGACCACGAGATCAGCCCCGTGAAGCCGGCCGTTTGAAACAGGCCCAGCAGGAGGGTCTTGCCGACATGGCGCGGCTTGAGCGGCACGCGCAGCGCGACCAGTAGGGCGAACAGCAGCACCACCCCAAAGCCGACGCGCAGCGCCGCGAACGCAATCGGCCCGCAGTATTCCATCGCGAGCTTCATCACGACCCAGTTGTAGCCCCAGATGAGGGCGAGGATGGCGAAGGCCGTCGCCGGTTTTTTGGAATCGGACATTCTTGTGTCTGTTGCTGTCATTCCCGCGAAAGCGGGAATCTACTCTTGGTTGGATGGATTCCCGCTTTCGCGGGAATGACAAGAATTTTGCGCTAATGTGAGTGAACGGCCGTCGCGCTCGTACCAGTCGCGAACCAGCCGGTAGGCGATCGACAGCGGTGACGATAATCGCAGGCTGCCGTCGCTCAGACCTGCGTCGATATCGGCGCGGCTGAACCAGCGCGCCTCTTCCAGCTCGCCGTCGCGCAGGTCGATATCGCGGGTTCGTGCGGTCGCCGTGAAGCCGAGCATCAGCGACGCTGGAAACGGCCACGGCTGCGAAGAATGATAGTTCACTGCCGCGACTTCGACCCCGGCTTCCTCGAATACTTCGCGCCGCACGGCGTCTTCCAGGCTTTCGCCCGGTTCGACGAAGCCGGCGAGCGTCGAGTAGCGATTGTCCGGCCAGCCCCTTTGCGTGCCGAGCAGGCAGCGCTCGCCATCTTCGACCAGCACGATGATGGCCGGATCGACACGCGGGAAATGGTGCGTGTCGCAGGCTTCGCAGTGGCGCTCGTGGCCGGCCGCGGCCGGGATGGTGAGATGCCCGCAGCGCGGGCAGAAGCGGTGCGTGCGGTGCCAGTGGACGAGGGCGCGGAACCAGGCCAGCAGGCTCGCTTCGCCCGCCTCCAGCAGCGGGCCCACTTCGCGCAGGTCGGCCGGTGACAGCCGCAGCTCGGCGGCCGGCGGTGCGTCGAACGTCAGTCCGAACAGTGCCTCGCCGTCGGCTTCGCCCAGCAACACGATCTCGCGCGCCTCGTGGCGCCAGGCGGCGACCTCCCCGGCCGCCAGCCATGCAATCGCCGGCTGCTCATCCTGCCAGCGGATCGGGCTCAAATGATCCCAGGCGACCAGGAACCGCGCGCGATCGCTTGCCAGCGCGGCTTCGAGCCAGGCGGCGTCCTTGCGGCGCTCCGCGAGGCGGTCGAACACGCCGCCGGCGAAGGTGTTTGGCTCAGGTTGATGCGGCATCATTGAACACGAGCGTCGCGGAACCGGCCGCCCCATGACCCCCTTTTTGGCGGGCTCAGGGTGAGCGGCGCCTCGCTTTATTGCAGTTCCTTGATCATCAACGCCACGGTCCTGCTGCCGGCCTCGGTCTCCTGCGTGCCGACTTCCTTGAAGCCGCGTGCCAGGTGAAAAGCGCGCGAAGCTTCGTTCGGCGGCCGCAGATTGACTTCGCACGCGATACGCGGCGCCGCGCGTTGCCGCGCCCACGCCTCAAAGTCGTCGTACAAGGCCGTGCCGAGCCCCTGGCCGCGATTGGCCGCGTCGATGATAACCCGGTCCACGTAGGCGAACGCGTCGTAGCGCGCGCCGAACCACTGGTAGTTGACGCTCCGGTAATCGGCGCCCGCTTCCAGGGCGAGCAGAAAGCCCGCATCCTCGCCGTCCTGTTCGACTACGCGGCAGTACGCCGCCATCGCCAGCAGCCGTTCCAGCGTGGCTTCATCGAGCCGATTGACCTCGGGCACCGACGACTCGTTCAGTACCATCAGGTAGTCGAAGTCCGATTGTTCCGCGGCGCGGATCCTTGCCATATCAGTGTCCGTCGGTCGGGTTCACATACGTCGAAAACAGTTTATGGATTTTTCGGTATTCGTGCAGCCACGCTGTCGGCGCAACGAAGCCGTGATGCTCCATCGGGAAGAACTCGACGTCGAACGGCTTCTTGAGCTCGATCAGCCGCTGCACCATGTAGACGGTGTCCTGGAAGAACACATTGTCGTCCAGCAAGCCCTGTTCGATCAGCAGCGGGTGCTTCAGATTTTCGGCAAAGTAGATCGGCGAGCTGCGCCGGTAGGCGACCGGGTCGACGTTGGGCGTGTTCAGAATCGCCGAGGTGTAGCCGTGGTTGTAGTTCGCCCAGTCGGCCACCGGGCGCAGCGCCGCGCCGGCCGCGAACATATCCGGCTCGCGGAACATCATCATGTAGGTCATGAAGCCGCCGTAGGAGCCGCCGTACACGCCGAGCTTGTCCGGGTCGACGTGGTAGTGCTGTTCGATCCAGTGCACGCCGTCAGCGATGTCCTCGACTTCCGGATGGCCCATGTTGCGGTAGATCGCGGTGCGCCAGTCGCGACCGTAGCCGGCCGAGCCGCGGTAGTCCATGTCGAACACGACGTAGCCTTCGCGGGTCAGCAGGTTGTTGAACATCATTTCGTGGAAATAATACGACCAGCCGCTGTGGGCGTCCTGCAGGTAGCCCGCGCCGTGGATAAACACCGCGCCCGCGTACGTTTTTTTCGGATCGTAATCCGCCGGCAGGTAGAGTCGCGCGTACAGCGGCCTGTCGACGTGGCTCGACGGAATTTGAACGATTTTCGGCGCCACCCAGTCGACCGACTTGAACTGGTCGGTGATCGTGTGAGTCAGGCGCACTGCCAGCGCACCCGGATTCGTTTCCACCGCGTACAGCTCCGGCGGTCTAACGGTCGTCGAATGGTAGAACAGCAGCTTTGAATCGTCCGGCGAGAGCACGAAGCGGCTGTCGCCGTGCAGAGCGGGCTGCATGCCGTTGAGGCCGGGCAGGTCGGTGATCTGCTCGATGTCCCCGCCACGCACCGCGACGCGATAAATATTCCAGGTGCCGGGCTGTTCCGGGTTGGCCTGAAAATAGATGTAGCGCCCTTCGTGATCGACCACCGGCGTTTCGACAACGAATTCGCCGTGCGTCAGCGGGCGGGTCTCGCCGCCGTTGGCATCGGTCAGATAGAGCTGCGACCAGCCGCTCTTTTCCGACAAAAACCAGATCGAGCGATTGTCCGGCAGCCAGCCGAACGCGTTGTGGGTCCAGTTGATCCAGGCCGGGTCGTGCAGCCGATCCACCGTTACCAGTTGATGGTTATCGAAATCGACCGTTGCGATCCAGCGATCCTTGTTGTCGACGGCGACGAATTCGATCGCCGCCTGCGTGCCGGCATCATTCCACTCGATGCCGTATACCTGTACCGGCCGCACCTCCGGCGCCTTGACCGAGGCCTCGGCATTGTCCCGCGTCACGCCGTGCTTCACGTCCCATTTGATGGCCTGCTTACGCAGCTCGGCGAGCGGGTCGTCCTTAATGCCCGGCAGCGTCGTTTCGTCGAGCGAATACTTTTCGTGCGTCTCGAGATCCAGCAGCAGCACATGGTTGGGCGCGGGTGGATTCATGCCGACGCGGCTGTGGACGTCGTGCATCAGAATGCGGCCATCGTCGTTAATGTAGTCCGGCATGTTCGATGACTCGCCCTCGTCGTATCCCTTCGGCCTGGTGACGAGCAGCAGCCAGCGCCCGTTGGGGGACAGCGAGCGGCTGACCAGCTCGATGTCATCGCCGAGATACCACGGGACGCCGGCCCGGCTGGCATCGGCCTGCGCCAGAGCCTTCTGCTGGCGGCGCTCGGCCTCGGCGTCGGCCTTGTCTTTCTTGAGCGAGTCGAAGATGCGCAGCGGGTCCGCGGTGACGTAATCGTAATGCGCCGGCGGCGACTCGGGTGCGTCGGCAAGCTTGAGGTTCGCCACCGCGACGGTCAGACCCGTGGCCGGATCGCTGATGAACCAGCGCCCGTCCTGCCGATACGCGATGCGGCTCCCGTCCGCCATGAACATCGGATCGCTGACCGAGGCGCCGCGGGTGATCTGCGTGATGTGTCCGTTGCGCAGATCGCGGATATAAAGATCGCCGTGCGCGATCCACGCTTGCCGGCTCAGCCCGCGATTGTAGATGGCGTCGTTCGAGCCGGTGGCGCTCCAGCCGCGGAGAGGAACCATCCTGACGTTTCCGCCGTTGGCGGCGACCGAATACAAGGTCTCGACCGACGACCCGTGCGGCTGCTTCTCGAAGTAGACCCTGCGGCCGTCCGCGCTCCAGTACGGGTTCAATGCCGGCACCGAGATCCAGTCCGGGTTGGACATGATCTGCTCGAGAGTGAGGGCGTCGCCTGAAGGGGTGCGGGCCGCCGCTGCGAACGGTATCAGCAGTGCGGCGATCATTAGCGGGTAAAGGCGCATGTTATCTCCTTCTTCTGGAAGTATATGTAGGCCGGCATAAGGCCGAAGGCCGTTGCCGGCAAGCTGCCGGGAACGCTCGCTGCGCGAGCTTATCCCGGCCTACATTGATAATGCTTCGTTCAAATCGGCTATCAAATCCTCAACGTGCTCCACGCCAACCGACAGCCGTAACAAATTGCGCGGCGTCTGCGTCTCCGGTCCTTCGATCGAAGCGCGATGCTCGATGAGGCTTTCTACGCCGCCGAGGCTGGTGGCGCGCCTGACCAGGCGGACGCGCGCGGCGGTTTTCACGGCCGCGGCCTCGCCGCCCGTGACAGTAAAGGACAAGACGCCGCCGAAACCGTTCATTTGCCGCGCCGCGAGCGCGTGCCCCGGATGTGTTTCGAGGCCGGGGTAATAAACCTGTTCCACCGCCGGGTGTGCATCCAGATGTTCGGCCAGCCGAGCGGCGTTGGCGCTCTGCGCCCGCACCCGCAGCGGTAAAGTCGCCGCACCGCGCAGGATCAGCCAGCAGTCGAACGGGCTCGGCACGGCGCCGCCGGCGCCCTGCAGGAAGCGCAGCTGTGCCCAGAATTCATCCGCCTGGCGCGCGACGAGGGCGCCGCCGAGCACGTCGCTGTGCCCGCCCAGGTACTTGGTGGTGCTTTGCATCACCAGGTCGAAACCATGATCCAGCGGCCGCTGCAGCACCGGCGTTGCGAAGGTGTTGTCGCACACGCTGATCGCGCCGGCGTTGCGCGCGATGTCCGCCAGCGCGTCGAGATCGCTGATCTTCAGCAGCGGGTTCGATGGCGTCTCTGCCCACAGCAGACGCGTCTCCGGACGGATGGCCGCGCGTACCGCCTCGAGGTCGCTGGTATCGACCAGGCTCACCGCCAGTCGCCACGGCGCCATCACCTCCCGCAGCAGGCGCAGGATGCCGTGGTAGGCGTCGGCCGAGGCCACCACATGCGCGTCCGGCCCGAGCGCCTGGAATACGGTCATCGCCGCGGCGGTGCCGGAGCCGAATGCCGCGGCCTCGACGCCGCCTTCCAGCGCGGCGAGGCAGGTTTCCAGGTGCGAGCGGGTCGGGTTCGCGTAGCGCGTATAAATATGGCCGTGCGGAAAGCTGCCGTCGGCCGCGCGCTCGAAGGTCGTGCTGGGGTGCACCGGCAGCGCGATGGCGCCGGTTTCGGCATCGACCTCCCGGCCGGCATGCACGGCGAGGGTATCGGGATGAAGTGGTGGAGTGGCCATCGGCTTGTCCGGCAAAGAGCGCCAATTCTCACACGCCATCAGAATGCCGATCAAATCAGGCGCCCACGGGTTTTCTCTATATTATCTGCTATGTTTCAGGTCGGGAGCATAAGACGGACTGCTACACTAGCAGTCGTACGCTCGCAGATTGACGAAGGACCCTCAATGCATCTTGCGGATTTCAGTTATGCCAGCGCGCTGATCGCCGGCGTCGTCGGCTTTATCCTGGGCGCAATCTGGTACGCGCCGTTTACGTTCGGGCCGTTGTGGCTGCGCTACAACCCGGCGGCGCTCGATGCGCTTACCGCCGGCGGCCGCATGCAGCGCTATCTGGTCGCGTTGATCAGTTCGCTGGTGCAGGCTTTCGTGCTGGCGGTGGTGCTGGCCGCGGTGGCACCCGAGCATGAGCTGGGCATCGCGCTGGTGCTCGGGTTTCTGCTCTGGCTGGGATTCACCGCCGCGCCGTCGCTGGCGGATTCACTGCTGTCGCGCCGGCCGATGGCGGGATGGGCGGTCGATATCGGTCACCGGCTACTCGTGACCCTCGGCATCGCCTTCGTTCTGGGCGTCTGGTAAAGGCGCATTCAATTGTAATTGCGCGGCGGCGAGCATATCGCCCAGCGCCAGTCCTTCTTCGCCGGAAAATCCGCTGACGCCCACGCGCACGTCGAGCGCAAACGGCTTGAGCGACTCAATGTCGTCGCGCAGCCGTTCGACGCGCGCCTGCGCCTGGCTTACGTTGCAATGCGGCAGCAGGATTGAGAACGCATGCTCGCCGCAGCGGGTAACGAGGTCTTCGCCGCGGCAGGCGTTGTGCAATAACTGGCCGACGGCGGCGATGGCCGCATCGCTGGCATCGCGCACCGAAATCAGCACCAGGCTGAGGGGATAGTCGTGGCGCGCCGCCTCGCTCAGATACTTCGGCCCGACCTCGTGCAGCGACGCCGCGTTCAGCAGCCCGGTCAGCGGGTCGATCAGCGACAGTTCGCGCAGGCGCGCCTGCTGGCTGCGCACCTGGTCGCGCAGCAGCTTGCCGCGCACGAGATTGCCGATCCGGGCCACGATTTCCTCTTCCAGCGCGGGCTTGGGCAGGAAGTCGTCGATGCCCAGCTTGAACAGCGCGCTCTTGTGCTCGCGGGTGTCGTCGCCGGACGTCGCGACGATCGGCGTGCGGCCGCGGCGGCCGGCGAGCCCGCGGATGTGCTTGATCAGCCCGATGCCGCCGAAGCCGTCGCTCTGGATATCGGTCACGATCAGGTCGTAGTCGTGAACGTTGAACGCGGCGAGCGCCGCATCGGCGCGATTGAAGTGATCGACGGCGAGATTCAACTTGCGCAGTGCAGTGCTGACGACGTGCGCGGCGACGTCGCTATCCTCGATATACAGTACCCGGCCCCGCACGCTCGAGTCCGCCTGGTCGGCGTAAATGCGCAGCCGGCGCAGCAGCCGCTCGACGTCGCTTTTGGCCTGCATGTCGGTGACGCCGGCGGCGCGGCAGCGTTCACGCATGTCGGGGTCGTTGCGCGTCGTCAGCAGAATCACCGGCAGCGCCGCGTGAGAGCGGTGTTCGCGCAGCCGGCGGCAGAAGTCGATCCCATCGAGGCCCGGCAGCGACAGCGCGGTGCAGACAACATCGACCCGCGTTTCGGCCAGGCAATGCAGCGCTTCTTCCGCCGATGCCGCAATCAGCGCGCGGTGCCCCAGCCGCAGAATGACCCGATTCCACACCGCCTGCGAGACACGCGAATGATCGACGAACAAGATCGTCAGCGTCGGCGCATCGTCGCGCTTCGCTCCGGGTGCGAATGCGGGCATGGTCATTGCGATTCCCCTCGCCTTGCCTCGGCACTTTTCTCGCGCAGTGCCTTGAACTGATCGCCAGCATACCACTTCGGCCACGCATGGCTGTCGGCAAGTTGTTCGCCCACCTCGAACAGCAACCGCGCGTCGGCGGCGGCACCGGCCAGGTTCCAGCTGTCGCGGAATTCGTCGGACGGCTTGTGGTAATGCTCGCGGGTATAGGCGTCTTCCTTTTGCAGGCCCCAGCCGGCCGGGTGATTCAAATAGTCGACGCCCGCCTCGACAAACAGCGCCGGCACACCGTGCTTGGCGAACGCGAAATGATCGGCGCGGAAATAAAAGCCTTTCTCCGGTTCCGGGTCGGGTCGCAGCACGCGGTCCTGTTGTTCCGCCGCGCGCCGCAGCCAGTCTTCCAGCTCGGAGCTGCCATAGCCGATAACGGTGATGTCATGCGTCTTACCCCACACGTTCATGATGTCCAGGTTGAGATCGGCCACTGTTTTGGCCAGCGGCACCACCGGATGCGCCGCATACCACTTCGCCCCGAGCAGGCCCTGCTCCTCCGAAGTTGTCGCCAGAAACAGCACCGAGCGGGCCGGCCGCTGATCCAGCCTGCCGAAAGCCTGCGCGATGTCGAGCATCGCGGCGACGCCCGACGCGTCGTCACGCGCGCCGTTGTAAATGTTGTCGCCGGACTTGTTTGGTTTGGTGCCGAAGTGGTCCCAGTGCGCCGAGTAGATCACCGCCTCGTCCGGCCGCTCGCGGCCTGGAATGATGCCGATGACATTGTGCGATTTGACGTGGGCGATCGCGTTGTCGAACGCGACCGATGCGGTCAGGGCCAGCGGCCGCGCCTGAAAACCGCGCTGCGCGGCGGCCTCTTCAAGCTTGCCGAGGTCGAGCCCTGCCGCCGCCACCACCTGCCTTGCGGACTCGCGCGTCAGCCAGCCTTCCACTGCCGGCCGGTACTGATCCGGTTCCGGCGGCAGCATGAACTGCGCGCCCGACCAGCTCCCGCTCACCACTTTCCACGGATAACCCGCGGGGCCGGTTTCGTGGATGATCAGCGCGCCGGCCGCGCCCTGGCGCGCCGCTTCCTCGTATTTATAGGTCCAGCGGCCGTAGTAGGTCATCGCCCGGCCGGTGAACAGGTCCGGGTTGCGGGTCGCGTAGCCCGGGTCGTTGACCAGAATCACGACCGTCTTGCCGTGCACGTCGACGCCGGCATAGTCGTTCCAGTCATACTCGGGCGCGACGATGCCGTAGCCGACGAATACCAGCGGGCTGTCCTTGAGCGCAACGTGTTTCGCCTCGCGCTCGGTCCAGACGATCATGTCGTTGGCATAATCGAAGCGCAGTTGCGCCTGGTCGGCAGCGACAGTCAGCGTCGTGTCGGGGTCGGCCGTGATCTTGACCAGCGGCACCGTCTGAAACCAGTCGCCGTTCGCGCCCGGCTTCACGCCGTATTGCTCAAGCTGATCGCGGATGTAGTCGATCGTCAGCCGCTCGCCTTCGGAGGCCGGCGCCCGGCCGCCGAATTTGTCGCTGGCGAGCACCTTGATGTGCTGCGCGATGTCCTGGGCCTGGATGCTGGCGACGGCGGGCGGCTGTGCCGCCGCGCCGGCGGCGAATGCGAGGCTGGCGGCGAGGCCGGCGAAGGTGCGGCAAAGCATATCGATTCCTCCTTGGACAGGCGGCTGCGGGGCGGTGACAAGCGGCGTGCGCTGAAGACACTGTATTTTGGCTATATTAGAGCGAGAAACCGCTTATTTTTTAATCACCTGCAGGCGCTAATTGACGCAGCCAATTAAAAAGTGCTGCTAATTGCAGTTCCGCTATAATATGCTAAATGATATTCACAGAATCCACCCTGAGGTGGCAACTGCGGCTGTAACAATGAATAGGGTGTATTTACTGGGGTTGGCGGTTTGCTTTATGGCAGGCGGTGCGGCGTGGGCGGCGGACGATCCGGAATACACGGCACCCACGGTTGGCGTGATGCAGGTTACGCCCAAGCAGAAGCGCGAAAAGAAGAAGCCCCTCAACATCAAGATCGACGCGCCCAAGCTCAACCTGGGCGTCAATACCGGCGTCTCCGGGTTGACCAGCTTCGCAACCCAGCCGACTCACAACGCTTCGACCGAGCAGGAAACCTCGGGCCGCGGCCCGGTGGTCAAACCACTGCGCCCGATCCGCATGCAGGCGCCGCAATATCCGGCTGCGGCACTCGGCGACCGCGCCAGCGCGACCGTCAAGGTCATGTTCACGGTGCGCGAAGACGGCAGCACCGATAACATTCGCATCCTGACGCAAAACGCGCCGGAGGCGTTCCAGAACGCCACCCGCGATGCCGTTCGGAGCTGGCGCTTCCATCCGACCACTGTCGACGGCGATCCCCGCGCCCAGCGCGTCACCCAGACCATTCACTTCACGCCGCCGCCGCGCGCGCCCGCGCCGAAGTCCGCACCGCAGTCGTCCGGCCGCGGCCCGTCGCTGAGCGGTCCCGCGCCGGTGCCGGTGCATATCGTGCCGCCGCAGTATCCACGCGCCGCGGCCCGGCGCCATGCCCACGGCTACGTGGTGGTGGCTTTTACCGTTAATTCGAACGGCAGCACCAGCGACATCGAAGTGGTCAGCTCCGAACCACGCCAGCTGTTCGACAAGGCCGCGCGAGACGCGGTGCAACAGTGGCTCTTCAAGCCTTACCGCATCGACGGCAAACCCGCCAGCATCCGCGTCAAGCAGCGGATCCAGTTCTCGCAATAACGAAAGAAGGACTGAGGGCCAAGTGCCTGGGACTGAGTGAAGAGGCGCAGCCGTTACCTTCCCTGAGCCTGTCGAAGGGCTCTAGCGCAATTCGGCGCAGCGCAGGGCGAACGGAATTCGCGACTCTCACTAAGCCATTAGCCACTAAGCACTAAGCACCAAGTCCTTCTCTTCAATCCCTGCCGGCGCAAAGCTGTCGGCCCGCGCCATATCCCAATAGCGCCGATACGCTGGCCGATCCGTCCCGTCCAGCAACTCCCCCGGTTCGAGAAAGTCGTAAAACTCCGCCGCCGTTCGAATCTCGTCCGACGAAATTCTCAGCGACACATGGTTCGGCCTGAGCTCCGCCGGGTGCTCGAGCCCCGCCGCCGCGGCCACCATGCCAACCGCCTGCACCGTATGGCGATGGAAGCGGTGGACGTGTTGGGCCTTGTCCTCGACGATCAGTGATCGCTGGCGATTCGGGTCCATCGTGGTAATGCCGGTCGGGCAGCGTCCGGTATGGCACTTCTGCGACTGGATGCAGCCGAGCGAAAACATGAAGCCGCGCGCCGAGTTGCACCAGTCCGCCCCCAGCGCCAGGTTCACCGCGATCTTGAAGCCGGTGACCGCCTTGCCGCTCGCGCCGATGCGGATGTGATCGCGCAGGCCCGCGCCCACCAGCGCGTTGTGCGCGAACAGCAATCCTTCCCGAAGCGGCGTGCCGAGCCCGTCGGATAGCTCCAGCGGCGCCGCGCCGGTGCCGCCTTCGGCGCCGTCGATGACAATAAAGTCCGGCAGAATACCGGTTTCGCGCATTGCCTTGCAGATCGCCAGGAACTCCCAGCGGTGGCCGATGCACAGCTTGAAACCAGCCGGCTTGCCGCCGGACAGGTCACGCATCCTGGCGACGAATTCCAGCAGGCCGATGGGCGTTGAGAACGCCGAATGCGACGACGGCGACAGGCAATCCCGGTGCACCGGCACCCGGCGCGTCGCGGCGATTTCCGGCGTCACCTTCGCCGCCGGCAACAGCCCGCCGTGGCCGGGCTTGGCCCCCTGCGACAGCTTGAGTTCGACCATTTTCACCTGGTCGCTTTGCGCGGTGTCGCGGAACATGTCGGCGTTGAACGTGCCGTCATCGTTGCGGCAGCCGAAGTAGCCGCTGCCGATCTCCCAGATCAGGTCGCCGCCGTGCCTTTGATGGTACGGGCTCAGGCCGCCTTCCCCCGTATCGTGGGCGAAATTGCCGAGCCTGGCGCCCTTGTTGAGCGCCATGATGGCGTGCGAGCCGAGCGCGCCGAAGCTCATCGCGGAGATATTGAATATCGAGGCCGAATACGGCCGTTCGCATTGCGGGCCGCCGATATCCACGCGCGGCATCGCGTCCGCGTCGGGATCTGTCCGGGCCGCAATTGAATGGTTGATCCACTCGTACTCGTCGCCATACACGTCGAGTTGGGTGCCGAATGGCTTGGCGTCGGCAATGCCGCGGGCGCGCTGATGGATGATCTTGCGTTCGTTGTGATCGAACGGCTTGCCGTCGGTATCGCTCTCGACAAAATACTGGCGAATCTGCGGACGTACGGCTTCGGCCATGAAGCGGATGTGCGCAAGGATCGGATAGCTGCGCACGACATTGTGTTCGCGCTGCAGCAGATCGTAGATGCCGACCAGCGTCAACGGCAGCGGCAGCGCGAGGCCCCACCACCATGCCGCGCCGAGAAAGAAACCGAGCGCGCCGAACGCGACGGTAAGAAAGACCATCAGGCCGAAAGCGAAATATCGCATTCAATTCTCCTGAATTGCTGCAAAATCATCGGCCAGTATAGCCCATGCCCCTGAACCGGCCGCTGCGGCTGGTATCATAGGGCGCCATGCGCGTCCCTGAAATTCTGCTGATTCAATCCGAACACAAGCCCGGCAGCCTCGCCAGAATCCTGCAGGCGATCGGCGAGAGCGGGCTGGTCGTCGAGCACCTGAACGCGGTGCGCCGCGATCAGGACCAGACGGTGTGGGAAGTGACGCTGGAGATGGACGAAAACGTCGACTACGGCGTCTACGAGCGCATTGAAGCGCTGCCAAACGCACAACTGCTCGGCAAATCCGACCGCGTCTTTGACCGCCACCGCGGCGGCAAGATCCAGATGATCGCGCGCACCCCGATCGAGACGCTGCAGCAGCTTCGCGACGTATATACGCCCGGCGTCGCCCGCGTCTGCCTGGCGATTCAGAAGGACCCGGAACGCGTCTGGGACTACACCAACCTCGGTCGCACCGTCGGCATCATCACCAACGGCACCGCGATCCTTGGCCTGGGCGACATCGGCGCGCGCGCCGGCCTGCCGGTGATGGAAGGCAAGAGTGCGCTGATGGCGAAGTTCGTCGGCCTGTCCGGCGTACCGGTATTGCTGGACGAGAAGGACCCGGCGCGGATCATCGAAACCGTCAAGTCGATCGCGCCGTCATTCGGCGCAATTCAACTCGAAGATATCGCCGCGCCGGCCTGCTTTGAAATCGAAGGCGCGCTGCGCGATGCGCTTGACGTGCCGCTGATGCACGACGACCAGCACGGCACCGCCGTCGTCACGCTCGCCGCGTTATTAAGCGCCACCCAGCGTACCGGCCATGACATCGGCCGCAGCATCATCGGCCAGATCGGCCTCGGTGCGGCCGGCATTGGCATCGCCCGCCTGCTGATGGCCTACGGCGTCAAAAACGTCATCGGCGCGGACCTGAACGAGGAGGCCGTCAAGCGCCTGGAAAGCATGGGCGGCAAGGGGGGATCGCTGAAAGACGTGATGCAGCAGGCCGACATCGTCATCGCCACCACCGGCAAGCGCGGCCTCATCAAGCCGGAGATGGTGCAAAAGGATCAGCTCATCCTCGCGCTGTCCAACCCGGAGCCGGAAATCGAAGCCGGCGACGCGCTCGAACATGGCGCCGCTTTCGCCGCCGATGGCCGCAGCATCAACAACTTTCTCGGCTTCCCCGGACTGTTCCGCGGCGCGCTCGACGCCAAGGCCAGACGCTTCACCGACGACATGTTCTTCGCCGCCGCCAACAAGCTGGCCGAACTCGCAGCAGGCAGCGACCTGGTCCCCGACTCCCTGGATCCCAACGTTCACGAACAAGTCGCCCAGGCGGTTCAGGATGCAGCCCAAAAGAGCGGCGCCTGCGATTGACCCCACGTCACGTCGTTCCTGCCTTCGCAGGCGGCGAAACCGACCCGGCCGCATCGACAAACTGAACGCCCAGCACCACCGGCACCAGCTGCTCAAACACGGCCTGCTTCGGAAACGGCGGTGTCGCCGGCGGCGAATAAACCTGCGGGTTGGTACCGAACACGAGCACATCGAAGGCATAGCACGTACCGCGGCGGACACCGCGAAAACTTTTCACGATGAGGTAATGACTCATCGCTGCATCCGCCGCCTTGAAGACCGCAAACGGTACCCCGTCGATCGTCACCGTTCTCCGCGTATCCGGCCGCGCCGCGCCGGGCAATTGTGTACACGTCTTGACCGCCGCCGGATCGCGGCTCGCCCCGATCCGCAATTCGCCGTCGGTGATGTTGTCAGACCCCGGCATCACCAGCGCCACGACTGGCTGCCCCGGCGGCCCATCCGGCCCCAGGTAAGTCTTCCAGCCTTTGGCCGCGAGATAGCTCTTTTGAAAGGAATGATGCAGTTCGAGATCGGCGGGGTAGGTAACGCGAATGCCGAAGCGGTCGCTGGTAAAGATTTTATGCGCAGGCGCCGCAACGGGAGCTGGCACCGGGGCGGTTTCGTTGCAAGCCGTGAGCGCAACCAATAACACGGATAGTAGAAGAAAGTGCCGCCCGTTCAATCGTCCAACCATTTGTACATGACAACGGCATCGACATAGCCTTTGGACGGGTGACGAAATGCCTTCGGCAATCGGCCGACGATATCAAAGCCAAGCTTGTTCCAAAGCCTCACCGCGCCTTCATTGGTGGACGCGACGAAATTGAATTGCATCGCCTTGTAACCGAGCTGCTTAGCGATTTCCTGTGAGTGTTCGCACATGGCCGTGGCCAGGCCGCGCCCTCGGGCGGCTGACGAGACCATGTAGCCACAATTGCAAACATGATCGCCCGGTCCCGCCTGGTTGGTCTTGATGTAGTAGGTGGCTAGTATCCGGCTGTCTTCTTCGACGACGTACGTTTTCCTCGGCGTATCCATCCAAATCTTTTGCGCCTGCTCCCTGGAAATGTCTTTCGGGTACGCAAAGGTTTCGCCGGCCGCCGCGATGCTATGAAAAATCGGCCAGATGAAGTCGAAGTCTTCGCTTGTGGCTTCTCGGATGTTCATGGTTTACGAGTGTAGGTTGGCATAAGGTCGAAGGCCATTGCCGACAGCGTTGGGCCGCTTACGGCGGCTGATTTATTGGGTGCCGGTTTCCGGCCCGGCAGCCGGGTTACTTTCCTTTCGGGGAAAGTAACCAAAGCCATTGCTCATGGAGCTTGGTCCAAAGTGCGTCCTGCACTTTGGACTTCCCGAAGATCGGGCGAAAAATGGGGGCCGGAGCAGAACTCGCGCGTCCCTGTGCTCGGACACTGCTCCTTGTTTCCCCCATTTTTCACCCGATCTTCGGCTGCGCTCAAATCGCAGGTCTGGAGCCGGCCTTCCTGGCCGGCTGCTAATTTGGATTCTCAGTCATAGACAGGAAAAGGTTAGCGTCCCCGTTTTTCGATTCCCTCTCCCCGTCGCGGGGAGAGGGTAAGGGTGAGGGGCAATCAAATCACGCCGCTTTGCGGTGCACCCCCTTGTTCTTGCGCTAGCGCTCTTGCCGCCGCTCCATGTACTCCAGTGCGGCATGCGCGAGAAAGCCGGATCGGCTCTCGCCTCCGCGCCGGGCGGCTTTATCAACAAGATTCAGAATCCGCGTCGGCAGCGTGATGTTGATCCGTTTGGCGCGGCTGTCCAGCCCGGTCAGATCGACATCCACTAAAGCCCAGATCCAACCCTCGTAGTCAGCGTTTTGCTGATGCTCGGACACCGGGCGAGGTTCAGTCAGGCCTTTGCCCGATTCCAGCAGCCCTTCGATATGCAACAGGATGGCCTCGCGAGCGCCCTCGATCGCTTCGTCAAGGCTGTCGCCGCCTGAAAAGCAGCCCGGCAGGTCGGGAACGACGACGCCGTATGCGTGGCGCGCATCGCCGGGCTCGATAGCAATGGGATACCGCATAGTCAATCCTCCAGATGGGCCTGCTTTCGTATCGCCCGAATCAGGCCTTTGCCAAGTTCCTTTTTCGGATGCGGTACGGTAATAGTATGCGGGTAATCGGGGTGGCCGAGCTGGTGATGAGAGCCGCGCACGCGAATCACACACCAGCCAGCCCGCTTTAGCTCCTTGACCAGTTTTCCGCTGTTCATGGAGTGTGTATTATACACATTAAGGCAGAAAATGTGCCGTTGAAAAACAGCGAAGGTGGCCGATACTTCATTGGTTTGTAGAGGCTGCCGAAAAGGCATCGCGTCGAAAACCGGCCTTCAACCTGAGCCCAGCTCATCCAGCGGGCCTTGCTGACCCTCTATTTAGGCAGGAAAAGGCCAGCGCCCGCTTTTTTTTTTGCGCCATGCCCTTCTACATCGACTAAATGGACGTGCCCTCCCTGGCGTCCTGCGCCTTTTTCTTCTGATGCTGCGGAGCAAGTTTGAACCGATACGTGAAGGTTGCCTCGTAAGGAATCGCCTTGCCGTCGAAACGCCGAATCTTGAATTGAGAATGCATCAGGGCTCTGGCGGCTGCCCTGTCGAATACCCCTTTCGGTTTCGATTCGCGAACAACGATACTTTCAGGACGCCCGTCGGTATCGACGGTAAACCCGAGCGTCACAAAACCCTCGACGTGATCGAGCCATGCTGCCATTGGATAGACAGGAGTCGTTGGTGACGGGGCAACATCAGGAAGTTTCCGATGCTTCCGCCTCAGCTTCCCCGGCATCTGGAACCTGTAAGAGAAGGTGGCACGCGATGTAACCGGCTGGCCGTTGACAGACCGCGGCTTGAACTTTGAACGTATAAGTGCCGCGACTGCCGCTCGCACAAACAGCCCATCAGGGGCGGAAAATGCCAGCGCTACATCGCATGGCACCCCGTGGGCGTCGATCGAAAACTGCAGCACCACAACACCATCGAGGCGACGATAAAAGGCCTCGTTCGGATATTGCGGCGCAATCGCGACTACCGGTACGGCTTCCGTCTCGTTGTCGCCGCTCATCGGTGCCAGTGGTGCCCTTGATTCGCACACTGGCAGCATGTTGCTCGTGAGTTGGAAATGGCGAGTCTGCGGCTGCACGGTGGACGCGCATCCGCTCAGGAAGCTGGTGCATGCCGTCGCAACAATCATGAAAAGGGTTTTTCGTTGAAGTTTGTTCATCTCTGTCTCGCCTCTCCCTTGATGTTGGGCCGCCTACGGCGCCTGATTTTATTGGGCGCCGGGTTCGGGCCCGGCAGCCGGGTACTTTCGTTTCGGCGAAAGTAACCAAAGCCATTGCTCATGGAGCTTGGCCCAAAGTGCAGGTTTGGAGCCGGCCCTCCTGGGCCGGCAGCTGTTTTGGACCTTTAGTCATCGACGGGAAAAGGGAAGCGTCGCTTTTCTTTTTTCTGCGTTCGAAGACGTAGCCGTTTTCAAGATTGTCGGGCTTGGCCGGGTCGGGGCGCGGGACGTCGATGAGGTCGCAGAGTTCCGCGAGGAACAGTTGGTAATTAGCGCGCTCTGCTCCGCCGGACTGCGACCAGCGTTCGATGAAGGCTTCCGTGCGTTGTGAGTCCGTGTGCGAGTCGGACGAGTCGAGCATGCTTCGGTTGAGCCCCTTGGTATTTAACCCCCTCTGGTATGATACAGAGCTTCCTCGCCGTGTGCTGAACCCGCCATGTCTGACTTAACTTCCGCCGGCACTTTCAGGCTCGGCGACTTCACCGTAAACCGGATCGGCTATGGCGCCATGCAGCTCGCCGGGCCTGGCGTCTTCGGACCGCCGAAGGATCGCGAGGCGGCGCTCGCCGTGCTGCGCGAGGCGGCGGCCAGCGGCGTCAATCATATCGACACCAGCGACTTTTACGGGCCGCACATTACCAATCAACTGATCCGCGAGGCACTGCAGCCTTATCCGGACGGGCTGGTGATCGTCACCAAGGTCGGCGCGGTGCGCGGCGCCGACGCCTCGTGGCAGCCGGCGCAAAGCCCGGCCGAGTTGACCCAGGCGGTGCATGACAACTTGCGGAACCTGGGGCTCGACGTACTCGACGTCGTCAACCTGCGCATCACGGGCCACGTCCATGGCCCGGCCGAGGGATCGATCGAAGCGCAGTTCACCGCGCTCGCCGAACTCCAGCACCTGGGGCTGATCCGGCATCTCGGCCTCAGCAACGTGACGGTGCGGCAGGTCGAGGAGGCGCGGCGGTTGGGCGAGATTGTCTGCGTGCAGAATCACTACAATCTCATGCACCGCGAGGACGATGCGCTGATCGATAAACTCGCCGCCGACAGCATTGCCTATGTGCCGTTCTTTCCGCTCGGCGGTTTCACACCGCTTCAGTCTTCGGCGCTGAACGACGTTGCAGCCGGGATAGGCGCGACACCAATGCAGGTCGCGCTCGCCTGGCTGTTGCGCCGCGCGCCCAACATCGTGCTGATTCCCGGCACGTCGTCCGTGGCGCATCTGCGCGAAAATCTCGCCGTGGCCGACCTGAAGTTATCCGACACGGTATTGGATAAGCTGAACAACATAGCAGACTAGATGCGAATGATACTTTCCGGTAAGCATCCTGCGTACGAATGAATCTGCTGCGAACACTTGCCGGGATGGAATGGCTGTCCGAGAAGCGCCGGCTGGAATTGTATCCGCCGTTTTTTTTGATGCGCGCAAAGTTCGTGGACATGCGCGACGGCTGGCGCGTGATCCGCATCCGGCTGCCGCTGAACACGTTTTCGCGCAACATGGGCGGCGCGATGTTCGGCGGCTGGCAGGCGGCGCTGGCTGATCCGATTGCGGCGTTGTCGTGCGCGCGCGTGTTTCCGGGCTATTCTGTCTGGACGCGGGCGATGACCATCGATTTCAACTCGCCCGGCAATACTGATCTTGAACTGCGCTTTGAAATGCCGCCTGACAAGGAGGAAGCGATTCGGGCGCAACTGAAGAAGAACGGCCGCGCAACGCCTCGCTTCGAATATGGTTTCTATCTCGCGGACGGCACCCGCTGCACGACCATTCACAACGCCGTCGCGATACGGCCCAAAGGCTACGTGAAACCGACCCGGCACACGCTGGATTTCGACAGCTTGAATTAGCACACCCGCATTTTTTCCGTCAAGCGTTCATCATCCTTGGCGGTCTCCCTGATCGCAATAGGCAAACGCTGCAATTTTGAAAGCGTCCCGTCCTTGTTAACCTTTTTTCGTGGCTCGCGGTTTTGAGTAATCGCTTTTTTGTCACGCACTTTCTGATAGGAGATAGCCAATGACTAAATGGAATTTAATTTCGGCCGCGGCAGCATTGAGTCTTGCTGCAACGCCGATGGCGTTCGCGCAGCAGGGCAGTCAGCAGACCAACGCCGCACGACAGTCGCAGGTCAATAACCAGCGCATTCTTCAGGAGCAGGCACAAGGCACGGGCGCCAACTTGATGGTAAGTCCGGCCGTCGTCGCTCAGGTCAAGCAGGCGCTGAACCAGGCTGGCTACACCACGGGCCAGGTTGA
Source organism: Gammaproteobacteria bacterium (assembly GCA_035701285.1). GTDB lineage: Bacteria > Pseudomonadota > Gammaproteobacteria > Natronospirales > DASSBR01 > DASSBR01. The sequence continues at coordinate 19,296 of DASSNT010000017.1, forward strand.
CGGCAACTGGAACAAGCAGGCCAAACGGGCGCTGCGGCAGTACCAGCAGGCGCAGGGTCTGGAGCCCACCGGCAACCTCAATTTGAGCACGCTGCTGACGATGGGTATCTATCAGCAGAACGGCGGCAGCCAGATGAGCGGTGGCTACGGCCAGCAGATGCAGGGCGGCCAGATGCAGGGCGGCTCCTACGGCAGCCAGGGCACGTACGGCAACACCGGCACCTATGGCAATAGCAGCGGTGTCTATGGCACCAGCAGCGGTAGCTATGGGAACTCCGGCAACTCTGGCACCGGCGTCGGCGGTAGCGTTGGCGCTGGCGGCACGAGCGTCGGCGGCAATGTCGGTACCAGCGGCATCGGCGGCGACTTTGGCAGCAACAGTGGGAACAACAGCGGCCAGAGCAACGGCGGCAATTCGGGTAACAACAACCCGCCGCGGAGCTAATGCCAATGGCATGACCGGCAGCGCCTCCTGGCGCAGCCGGTCATGCCGGCCTTGAACGGAGGAGAATTATGCAACACAAGTACCGAATTCTTGCATCGGGTGCGGCTGTGGCGGCTTGCATGGTGCTCGCGCCACTCGGCGCAAGCGCGCAGCAAAGCGGGGTTCAAATCCAGGTCCCGAATACGAAAAACGCGCAGTATTACCAAAGCCGCAACCGGACCTATCAGAGCGGCACCGGCATTCACATTCGGGTTCCGCAGTCGGCCGTGCGCAGCGGCACGGGTGGCACCCCCGTCACCCTGCCGTTTAAGGTGCCGGTGAATGGCGCCGGTGCCGGACTCGGGGCCGGTTCGGGCAGCGGCGGGCAGTTAAGCAGCTCCCGCTCGTACGACGACACCACCTCGAACGGCACAAGCGGCAATAACGGCTTCCACGGCGCGCAGATGCAGCAGCAAATGTCGGGCACCGTCAGCGTTACGCCAGCGAGCGGCGGCGTGACCAACGCCGGCACCCATTTGGGCGCACAGGCAAATTTCATAGACGGCCGACAGATCAACGACCTGATCGGCGACACCGTCTACAACACACAAGGCCAGAATATCGGCACCGTCAATGACTTCATCGTCAAAAATGGCGTGGTGCGGTATGCCATTGTCGAATCGGGTGCGGCTTTCTTCGGCCTGATCCCCGGCAAACAGGTTGCGGTGCCGGTGTCGGAATTGCAATTCAACAACGACAACGCCCATTTGCAATTGGCGATGAGCCGACAACAGTTCCAGAACCTGCCTGCGTACAGTCCGAACGGGCACGGCAACGATACGCTGAACGGCGACGGCGCAACCGCCGCGACCGGCGGCAACGCCGACAACTACTAGTTTTATTCGAGAAGGCATTCAGGAAAGAATGTCTCACGGCAAACAAGGAGAGCGACATGAAAACATTGTTAACCACTTTCAGTATGGCTGCTGCGATGAGCCTGGCGGTGGCCGCGCCGATGGCAGCCGCTCAGCAGAGCGGCAACCAGACGAACGCAGCGCGCAACGCGCAAGTGAATAATCAGCGCATTCTGCAGGAGCAGGCGCAAGGCACCGGCGCGCCGCTTCATATCAGTCCGGCGGTCGTGCGCCAGATCAAGCAGGCTCTGAACGAAGCCGGATACGATTTAGGCCATGTCGATGGCAACTGGGGCAAGCAGGCCAGGAAAGGGCTGCGTAACTATCAGCAGGCGCAAGGGCTTGCGCCGACGGGCCAACTGAACGTCGCTACTCTGCGCACGCTAGGGGTAAACGTTCTACGGATGCAGCAGAATGGTCCGGCCGGGCAAGCGGCCAATCAGGCCGTCATGCAGGGCGGCGCCAGCCAGAGCGGTGGGCCGCCGAAATAATCCGGCCTCCGTCGTTCCTGCGAAGGCAGGAACCCCAGTCAGATCATCCGTGCGAAGCACACAAGATCAATTTGAGTGCTTCGCACGGCTTTTATTGGACTGGATACCTGCGTATGACGGCTATTGGCAAAGGCCTCTTTAAATCTCGATCAGGCCGTTGGGCAGTTCATTTACGTCGTCCGCCGCGCGCGGGTAGTGCGACGCCATCGCATCGCCTATGGATGCGGCTGCCGTGGTGAAACCGTCCGCGACATGGCCTCCTTTAACGTTCGCGGTGAACGTGTCAACGATGGCCTGCCAGCGCTCTTCGCCGACATTGGCGTGAATACCGGCATCGGCGACGATTTCAACGTGGTGTTCCGCCGCCGACACGAACAGCAATACGCCGGAGTGATTTTCGGTGCGGTGGATACCGCGCAGGTAAAACTGTTCATATGCCGCTTCGCTCGCGCGGGCGCGGCGAATATGTTTCGGCACGAGTCTCGGGCGTACGCTGTCCCTGAAGCAAATCAGCGCCGCGACAATGAATACAGCTATCTGCAAAGCATAGCTCGCGAGCAGCCCCCAGTCGGCGCCGGCCACCAGCAGTGCCCCGGGCACGATCAGCCCCGCGACCGCCGTCCACAGCATCGGAAAGAACAGGTACGGCGCGCTGGCTTCAGCCAGCACCGCGACGAATTCGCCGCTGGTTTTGCGCTCGGCGGCGGCGATGGCTTCGCTGACGCGGGTTTTTTCTTCTGCGCTCAGAAATGACATTACCAACTCCCCGAGGCGCCGCCGCCCCCGAACGAGCCGCCGCCGCCCGAGAACCCGCCGCCGCCAAAGCCGCCTCCACCGAAACCACCGCCGCCGAAGCCGCCGCGTCCGCCCATCATGCCGCCCATCAGTCCGCCAAGCAGCAGGCCCGTGCCCAGGCCGGGGCCGCGCCGGTGGCGTCCGAAGCCGCCCGGTCCGCGCGGGCCGCGGCCGAACAGCATCGGCAGAAAGCCAATGCCCAGCATCAGCAGCATCAGCAGGCCGCCGAACGAGCGATGGCGGGTTTCGTGCGTCTCGCGCGGCTTGAACTTGCCCCCCAGCGCTTGCAGCACCGCGTTCGTGCCGGCGACGATGCCGGCCTGGTAATCGCCCTGTCGGAAGTGCGGCAGGATGATCTGGTCGATGATGTTGAAGGTCAGCGCATCGGTGAGGCGGCCTTCGAGGCCGTAGCCGACTTCAATGCGCACCTTCTTCTGGTTCGGTGCGACGATCAGCAGCGCGCCGGTGTCCTTGCCTTTCTGGCCGATGCCCCAGTGGCGGCCGAGTTGATAGCCGTACTGGTCGATCGGCAGGCCGCCGAGGTCCTTCAGCGTCACGACGACGACCTGCGTGCCGTTGGCGCGCTGGTAGGCAGCGAGCTTGCGGGTCAGTTGCTGCTGCACCGATGGCGAGAGCAGACCCGCCTGATCGACCACCCGGCCGGTCAGCGGCGGGAACTCGGGCTGCGCGGCAAACGCGAAGGCGCTGAATGCGAGCAGGCAGCAAAGAATCGGTATTCGTAAATTTCGCATGTCGTTCCAAATCACAGAGCACGCACGCTTAGAACTGCACCTTCGGCGTTTGCATCTCTTCTTTCGAAATCGTGAAGTTCTGCTTCACTTCCGCATCCGGGTAGAACAACGACGCGTACCAGCGGCCCGGGATTGTGCGCAACTCGGTGTTGTACTTCTGTACCGCCTGAATGTAGTCGCGCCGCGCCACGGAAATGCGATTCTCCGTGCCCTCGAGCTGCGCCTGCAACGTCAGGAAATTCTGGTTGGCCTTGAGCTGCGGATAACGCTCGGCGACGACCAGCAACCGCGACAGCGCGCCGGTGAGGTTGGCCTGCGCGTTCTGGAACTTCTTGAACGCCGCCGGATTTTCAGTGATGTTGTCGGGAATCTTGAGCGAGCCGACCTGCGCGCGAGCCTGCGTCACCGATATCAGCACATCGCGTTCGTGCTGCGCGTAACCTTTGACGGTTGCGACCAGGTTGGGCACCAGGTCGGCACGCCGCTTGTACTGGTTGAGCACCTGCGACCAGCTCGCCTTGACCTGTTCGTCGAGCCGCGGCAGGGTGTTGATGCCGCAGCCGCTCAAGCCGGCGACGATGACCAGAGCCATCAGCACGCCGAACGCGCGGTAGAAAAATGTCGGGCGCATGTGAACCTCTTTAAAACTCAATGCGTTAGACGCCGTATCATAGCAGACGAACCACGACGGTTGTTGTAATCAGGCGACACCGGGGATAGTATCAGGAACAACTGCCAGGACGCAGTTTTCCGCCGTTTCATGCCTTCCAAACGATGAAGAAGGCCTCACGACAGAAGGATCTGTCTGGATGCCGCAAGTTTTCAAGCGCCGTGCCAATGCACTCGCTCGCAACCTGATTGTTGCGGCCGTGCTGTTCGTGGCCGTCTTCGGCGCGGTGGTATGGGGCTACTTCCAGACACCTTATAACGGCTTTACCGGCAAAGCGGTCTATCAGCCGGTCCCGTTCAGCCACAAGCACCACGTCGGCGCGCTGGGCATCGACTGCCGTTACTGTCACAACGGCGTCACCCAATCCGGCTTTGCCGGTATTCCGCCGACGCATACCTGCATGACCTGCCACTCGCAGCTGTGGACCAATGCGGCGATGCTCGCGCCGGTGCGCCGCAGCCTGGAAACCGATACGCCGATCCGCTGGAAGCGCGTCACCAAGTTACCGGACTATGTTTACTTCAATCACAGCGTGCACGTGAATCACGGCGTGCCGTGCGAAGCGTGCCACGGGCGGGTCGACAAGATGCCGCTTATATACAAGGTGCACGGCTTCCGCATGCGCTTCTGCATCGGCTGTCATCTGAATCCGGCGCCGCATCTTCGGCCCGAAGACCATGTCTTCGATATGGGCTGGCAACCGGATGTACCGCAGAGCGTGCTGGGGCCGCGGTTGATGGAGAAATACGACATCGACACGTCGCACCTGACCGACTGTTACGTCTGCCACCGCTGACGACGACCAGATTGCTTATGGACAAGCTACCGCTCAATATTGCTGACATTCGCCGCAAGCTCGCCGGCACGAGCGGGCGCGAATACTGGAAGGGGCTGGAGGAAATCGCCGAGCGGCCCGAGTTTGCCGATTACCTGCACGACGAATTCCCGCGCTTGGCAGCGTTGTGGGAGCGCCAGATCGACCGGCGCACCGTCCTCAAGCTGATGGCGGGTTCGGTCGCGTTTGCCACCGCCGGCCTCGCCGGGTGCAGCCGGCCGATCGGCGAGATCGTGCCCTACGTCAACATGCCGGAGGGCGAAATCCCGGGCGAGCCGATGTATTACGCGACAAGCCTCACGCTCGGCGGCTATGCGCGCGGCGTGATCGCCGAAAGTTATACGGGCCGGCCGACTTTCGTCGAAGGCAACAAAAAGCATCCGGCGACGCTCGGGGCAATCGATCCATGGGCGCAGGCGGCAGTGCCGCAGCTGTACGATCCGGACCGTTCGACGGTCGAGACCTATCGCGGCGTGCCGACGAGCTGGCCGCGATTTCTCAACGAGATGCAGGTCAATGCAAAGCGCATGGCCGGAAACGGCGGCGCCGGCTTCGCCGTGCTCACCCAGGCGATCACCTCGCCGAGCCTGCTGGCCGAGTTCGAACGGCTGCAAAGGAAGTTTCCGAACATGCGCCGGTACGAGTACGAGCCCGTGGATCGCAGCGGCGTATTGAACGGCACGGAGCTGGCCTTCGGCGAGCGCGTCAGTCCGGTGTACCGGTTCGACGAGGCGGACGTCATTCTGTCGCTCGATGCCGATTTCCTCGGCATGATGCCGGGCTGGCTCGCTTACTCGAACCAGTTCATGAAGGTGCGCAAGCAGCGGATCAAGAAAGACTACAAGCCGCATATGAGCCGGCTTTACGCGCTCGCGAGCACGCCGACGATTACCAGCGCCAATTCCGACAACTTCCTGCCGGTTCCGGCGGCGGACGTGGAACTTGCGGCGCGAGGGCTGGCGGAACGGCTGGGTGTTCTTGAAGAGAAGAATCCCCCTCCAGCTCCCCCTTCCGGCCTTCGGCCGCAAAGGGGAGGGCAGGAAGGCACAGGCAGCGGTAGCGACGATTCTGCCGCCCCCTTTGGCCGCGAAGCGGCGAAGGCGGGCAGCGCCGAAGGCGCGGGGGGACTCTTCTCCGACTGGCTCGATGCGGCAGCCGAAGATCTACAAAAGCATAAGGGCAAGGCGCTGGTCGTACCAGGTGATTTCCAGCCACCGGCGGTCCACGCCCTCGCCCACGCGATGAACGCGCACCTCGGTGCCATCGGCAACACCGTCACCTATACAGAGCCGCCTGGCGCCGACGATGACGGCACGCTGCCGGAGCTGATGAAGGCGATCGAGGATAACCGCGTCGACACGCTGCTCGTGCTCGACGGCAATCCGGTGTTCGACGCGCCGGCCGATCTCGATTTTGCCGGCCACTACGATCGTGTGCCCACACGCATTCACTGGGGCCTGTACGAAAACGAAACCGCCTACGCGAGCTACTGGCATGTGCCGGCGTTGCACGAGCTGGAACGCTGGGGCGATTCGCGCGCTTACGATGGCACCGTCAGCCTGACCCAGCCGTTGATCGGGCCGATCTTCAACGGCCGCTCGGTCTACACCGTGCTGCGCGTGGTGGCCGGGGAGCCGGAGACGAGCGATTACGATGCGCTGAGCCAGTACTGGCGGCAGCATTACCGGCGGTACGCGCGCACAGGCGATACCTATGAACTGTTCTGGCGGCGCTCGGTGCAGCTCGGGCTGATCGAGAACAGCGCCCTGCCGGCGCAAACCGTCAGACTGCGCGGCGACCTGGCGTCGCGACTGCCGATTGCGCCGCCCGCGCGGCCCAACGGGTTCTACATCCAGTTCCGGCCCGACGATTCGCTCTGGGACGGCCGCTTCGCCAACAGCACCTGGCTGCAGGAACTGCCGCGCCGGATGACCAAGCTGACCTGGGATAACGTCGTGCTGCTCGCGCCGTCGACGGCCGAACAACTCGGCGTCGAAACCGAAGACGTGGTGGAACTCGAATACCTGGGTGCGCGGGTGAGCGGGCCGGTGTGGGTGCTGCCGGGGCAGCCGGCGAACGCGGCGACGGTGCAACTCGGTTACGGCAGCACGCGCGCCGGGCACATCGGCGGCGATGTCGGCTTCAATGTGTATCCGTTGCGCCGCACCGATTCGATGTGGTTCGGCGCCGGCCTGAAGATCAGCAAGCTCGGCCGCACCTACGATCTCGCGACGACGCAGTACCACCAGACGATGCGCGGCCGCGGGCAGTTGCGCAACACGACGTTCGACGAGTACCGCGGTGACCCGTACTTCGTGCGCGACTACCCGGGCAAGCCGCCCAGGCTGCACGAATCGCTGTACCCGGAGCCGAGCGACAAGCCGCCGCTCGAATATCGCTGGGCGATGACCATCGACATCACCGCCTGCACCGGCTGCATGGCCTGCGTGATCGCCTGCCAGGGCGAGAACAATATCCAGTCGGTCGGCAAGAATGAAGTCCTGGCCGGTCACGAGATGCACTGGCTGCGGGTGGACCGTTATTACGAAGGCAAGGACATCGACAGTCCCCGCACCTGGTTTCAGCCGGTGCCGTGCATGCAGTGCGAGAACGCACCGTGCGAGTACGTCTGCCCGGTCGAGGCAAGCGTGCATTCGAAGGGTCTCAACGCGCAGATCTACAACCGCTGCATCGGTACGCGCGACTGCTCGCAGAACTGCCCGTACAAGGTGCGCCGCTTCAACTGGTTCAGCTACCAGCGCGGGTCCGAGCCGGTGTACGAGGCGCCCGGCAACAATCCCGGCTCGACCACGCACGTGCGCAGCCAGGGCTACTCGAACCCGCCCGCCAGCGCCAATCCGGACGTAACGGTGCGCCAGCGCGGCGTGATGGAGAAATGCACCTACTGCATCCAGCGCATCAACGAGCACCAGATCGAGGCGCAAAACGACGGCCGGCGCATCCGCGACGGCGAAGTGCAGACGGCGTGCCAGCGCGCGTGCCCGACAGGCGCCATTGTTTTCGGTGATCTCGAAACCAACGGCAGCGAGGTGGGCGAGTTGAAGCGCAACCCGCTCAATTACGAAATGCTGGCGGAATTGAATACGCGGCCGCGGACATCGTATCTGGCCGGACTGGTTAATCCGAATGAGAAATTGAGAAAGAAGGGCAAATGACGTCGGTAGACATCTTGTCATTCCGGCTTGGACGCCGGAATCCAGGGGCCAAGGATGGCAAGCTATCGGCCGCATCAAGGTACCGTCCATGGCAACTGGATTCCTGCTTCCTGCAGGAATGACATTTAGCTGACTCGCAGCAAGGACGCTATGACGAACGACACGGACACATCAGAACAGCCGCTGCTGGACCGCAAGCTGACCTACGCGTCGATGACCGACCGCCTGACGGCGATCGTCTTCAAGGACAAGGCGCCGTGGTCGTGGCTGGCGGGCTTCCTGTTCTTCGGCTTTTTGACGCTGGTTTTTCTTTACAGCATCTCGTACGTGTTCAAGACCGGCGTCGGCGTGTTCGGTCTGAACATTCCGGTCGCGTGGGAGCTGGCGATCGTTAACACGATCTGGTGGATCGGCATCGCGCATGCCGGCACACTGATTTCCGGCGTGCTGCTCCTGACGCGGCAGAACTGGCGGCCGTCGATCGCGCGCTTTTCCGAGGCGATGGCGATGTTTGCCATCATCTTTGCCGGCAGCTATCCGCTGATCCACCTCGGCCGCCCGTGGCTGTTCTACTACCTGATGCCGTATCCGAACACGCAGGGGCTGTGGCCGAACTGGAAGAGCCCGCTGGTGTGGGACTTCTTCGCGATCAGCACCTATCTGCTGTACACGATGATGTTCCTCTATCTGACCACGCTGCCCGACTTCGCCACCATGCGCGACCAGGCGAAGAGCCGCGCGAAGCAGATTTTTTACGGGATTCTCGCGATTGGCTGGCGCGGCTCGGCGCGGCACTGGGCACGCTACGACCGCACCGTGATGATCTTCGCAGCCATCTCCGCGCCTATCGTGGTGTCCGTTACCGGCACGATTTCGCTCGACCTGGCGGTCACCATCGTGCCCGGTTATCACTTCACGATCTTCCCGCCGTACTTCGTGTCCGGCGCGCTGTATTCCGGCTTCGCCACCGTGGTGCTGATCGCGGTGCCGTTCCGCTCGATGTTCAAGCTGCACAACTACATCACGCCACGCCACTTCGATTACATCGGCCGGGTGATGCTGGGTTTCGTGCTGGTGGTGGACTACGCCTATATGTGCGAAATCTGGACTGCGTTCTATAGCGGCGCCGACTACTACCGCGGCGTGTACTGGAACCGCTGGTTCGGGCCGTACATGATGATTTACTGGAGCATGTACTTCTGCAACATCGTGCTGCCGCAGTTGTTGTGGTTCAAAAAGGTGCGCCGCTCCGTGCCGATGATCTTCTGCATGGCGCTGGTCGCCGACATCGGCATGTGGCTGGAGCGCTACATCATCGTGGTCACCAGCACCAACCGGGACTACATGCCGTCGGCGTGGCGGGTCGTCTGGCCGACTGGCTGGGACTGGGCGGTCTACATCGGCTCGCTCGGCGCGTTCTGCCTGTTGATGCTGATCTTCGTGCGTGTGCTGCCGCCGATCTCGCTGCACGACATGCGCAAGTTGATCACGCGCAAGAAAGCCGACGTGGAGACGTCCTGATGGCCGCGCGTGGACGCTACGGGTTGATGGCGGCTTTCAATGAGCCGGAGACGCTGCTTAAAGCCAGCCGCGCGGCGCACAAGGCCGGCTACCGGCGCATGGATGCGTTCAGCCCGATGCCGATAGAAGGGCTCGCCGACGCGGTCGGCGCGGGCGAGCACGAGCAGGCCAAGGTGTCGTGGCTGGCGCTGGCCGGCGGTATCTTCGGTGGCTGTTCCGCGTACGCGCTGCAATGGACCTCCACCAACCTCGGCTGGTATTTCCTGGTCGGCGGCGAAGGGCGCAACAGCTGGCCGGCATTCGTCATCATCACGTTCGAAATGACGGTCCTGTTCGCCTGCATCTTCGCGCTGTTCGGCATGTTCTGGCTGAACGACTTTCCAAAGCTGTATCACCCGGTGTTCAACGTCGAGCGCTTTGGGCGGGCGACGCGCGACCAGTTCTTCTTGTGCATCGAAGATCGGGACGAGCATTTCGATATCGAGAAGACGCGCGCCTTTCTGGAAAAGTTTGAGCCGATCGAGATTGTTGAGGTGGAGAAGTGAGCAGCTGGCGTCTCGCGCCCATACTTGCATTGGTGGTTTCTGCCTTGACCCTCACCGCCTGCGGTCAAGCGATGGACAACCAGCCCAAGTACGAAACATACGAACCGGCCGACCCGGGTCTGTTCGCCGACCGGCAATCGGCGCGACCGCGCGTGCCGCACACCGTCGCGCGCGGCGAGCGCATCAAGCCGCGGCCCGACCATCTGCCTTATCCGGTCACGCGCAAACTGCTGGAGCGCGGCCGGGACCAGTTCAACGCGTTTTGCGAGCCGTGCCACGGCCGCGTCGGCGACGGCGAAGGCATCGTTGTCCAGCGCGGCTTCCCCCACCCGCCGTCGTACCACAGCCAGCGGCTGCGCGCCGCGCCGCTGGTGCATTTTTACGACGTGATCACCGACGGCTACGGCGTAATGTATTCATACGCCGACCGCGTGCCGCCGAAGGATCGGTGGGCGATCGCCGCCTACATACGCGCGCTGCAGCTGAGCCAGCATGCGCCGAAGAAATACGTGCCGGATGGCGTCCACCTGGCGGGGACGGGCAAATGAGCCGCCGTCGCGGCGCCGGAATGCTGGCGGGTGCGCTGTCGGTCATCGGCTGGGCGCTTCGCGGCGATCGCCGCAGGCGCCGGCGCATGACCGACCGCGACTGGCGCAGGGTCGCCCGGCTGGCGCTGGTTATCGGCGTCCTCGGCATCATCGCCTGCGCCGTCGGCGCCGCGTTTGATCTTCGCGCCGCGCTGCAGGCGTGGCTGTTCGCCGCGATCGTCTGGATCGGCTTTCCGCTAGGCGCCATGGCGATGCTGATGTGCCACAACCTGACCGGCGGCGGCTGGGGCGAAATCAGCCGTCCGATCCTCAAGGCGACGATTGCGACACTGCCGATCGGCATGGTCGCCTTCGTGCCGCTACTGATTAAACCGCAGTCGGTGTTTTCGTGGATCGCGCCGCCCGCGGCATTGGAGTGGGTCGTGCAGCGCAAGGCCTACTGGCTCAACGTGCCGCTGCTGTGGGCGCTGACGACAGTTATTTTCGTTCTGTGGCTGGCGCTTGCGTGGAAGCTCAACGTCTGGCGTCACGAGCCGGCGGACAAGCGGCCCTACGGCGCGAGCGGCGGCGGCATGGTGCTCTGGGGGGTCACGATCACGTTCTTCGCGTTCTTTTGGCTGCTGTCGCTACAGCCGGAGTTTTATTCCGACATTTTCGGCATGGTGTATTTCAGCGACCCGCTGGTGGTCGCGCCGGCGACGGTGCTGCTCGCGCTGTCGCTCGCCAACCCCGATCGCGACGAACAACTGACCAGCCGGATGCAGGACATTGCCAACCTGCTGCTGTCGGCGCTGTGCGGCTGGATCTTCGTCAATTTCGTTCAGTACCTGATTATCTGGAACGGCAACATTCCTGACGAAATCGCGTGGTACATCCCGCGCAGCCGTCACGGCTGGCAGTGGTTCACGCGCACGTTGTTCATCTTTTACTTCGCGCTGCCGTTCGCAGCGCTGTTGTCGAAGCGCGTCAAACGCAGCCGCGCCGCCTTGATGCTGCTGTCCGCATTTGTGCTGTTTTCACATGCGCTGTTTTCGTACTGGCTGATCATGCCGTCGCTGCACAAGGACGCCTTCTATATCGACTGGCTCGTCTGGGCGGCGATGATCGGGCTGGGCGGTCTGTCGGCCGCGCTGTTCGGGTTTACGTTGCCGCGCGCGACAGTCAACAGCGAAGTCGCCGCCGAGGCGGGAGCGGTCACCGAACATGGTTGACGAGCGGGTCAAAAAGGAGCTTGAGAAGGGGCCGCATTACGAGACGCAGCCGGTCAACTTCAAGGTGCCGATCGGCACCGCGATCGGCGTCATAATCCTGCTGCCGGTGACACTGGCGATCGTCTTCCTGTTGCTGCATTTCCAGTGGAAGACCACGCCGGGGCCGAAGCCGTACCCGTTCGACAAGCCGCCGGCGACCACGCCGGCGCCGCGCCTGCTTGTGCATCCCGAGGCGGAGCTGCACGCGGTGGAGAGCCTCGCGCGGCAGCGCTTGCACAGCTACGGCTGGGTCGACAAGAAGAAGGGCGTCGTCCACATCCCGATCGACCAGGCCATCGACATTATTGCCAAACACGGCTTTCCGCCGCGCCCGCCGCGACCGAAGAACGCGCGACCGCAGGTGCCAATCTATCGCACCGGCACCGCCAACGCCGGGGGCGGTCCGCCATGAGCGTGTGGATCATCTCGCTGCTTGCCGACGGCGTGATCGTCCAGTTCCTGCCGCCGGCCGCAACGCCGATGGCGCATCTGGTGGACCAGCTGTTTTTCTGGATGGTGGGCATTTCCGGCGTCGTGGCCATGGCGCTGACGGCGGCGATTGGTATCGTCATGGTGCGCTATCGCCGCGGCGCAAAACGCAACCGCAAGTTCCACATCAACAAAAAGCGCGAGCTGTGGGTTGAGTTCACCTGGTCGCTGATCGTGTTCGTCGCCTTCATGGCTTTTTTTTACGCCGGCGCAAATCTCTACGTGAAGGCGTTTTCCAGGCCGGCGCAGGCGCTGCGCATCGACGTTACCGGCAAGCAGTGGATGTGGAAGTTCGAGCATCCCAACGGCGCGCGCGAAATCGATACGCTGCATGTGCCGGTGAATCGCGTCATTGAACTGGAAATGAGCTCGGTGGACGTGATTCACGATTTTGACGTTCCCGCCTTTCGCGTCAAACACGACGTGGTGCCCGGCACGCACATGCACCTGTGGTTCGAACCGACGAGGGTGGGCAGCTACGACCTCTACTGCAACCAGTTCTGCGGGTTGGGCCATTCGAAAATGCGCGGCCAGATCGTCGTCATGAAGCAGGATGAGTATGCCAACTGGCTGCAGCACCAGCAGGTGCCGGGCTCGCCGTCCGAGCAGGGCGCGGAACTGTTTCGTGCGCACGGCTGCAGCGGCTGCCACATCGGCAACGCCACCGTACACGCGCCGCACCTCGCCGGCATTTACGGCAAGACCGTCCATCTGTCTGACGGCACGACGAAGATCGTTGACGACGCCTACATCCGCGACTCGATCCTGTTTCCGAAACGGGACGTCGTCGCCGGCTACCCGCCGATCATGCCGAGCTTCCGCGGCCAGCTGAGCGAAGGCGAAATTCAGTTGATCATTTCCTACATCAAGGCGATGCCGCATCGCTACAAGAGATAAAGCCATGAGCGCAGTGACCGTACCCGACGTCAAGCGGCCCCCGCATTTTCCGGAGGAGCATTACCTGAACAACAGCTTCAGTCTCAAGTCGTGGTTGACGACGACCGATCACAAGCGCATCGCCTGGCTGTTTTTTGTCGCGCTGACGTTCATGTTCTTTATCGGCGGCGCGGCCGCGACCGTGATGCGCCTCGAGTTGTTGACGCCTGCCGGCGACCTGGTCAGTGACGGCAGCTATGCGCGGCTGTTTTCCACCCACGGCATCATCATGGTGTGGTTCTTTCTGATTCCGTCGATTCCGAACACGTTCGGCAATTTTCTGCTGCCGATGATGATCGGCGCGAAGGACATGGCGTTCCCGCGCATCAATCTGCTGAGCTGGTACGTCTACATGCTGGGTGCCGGTGTGCTGATCGGCGCGTTGTTCGCCGGTTCGCCCGATGCCGGCTGGACATTTTATACGCCGCTCAGCACGCAGTACACCGATCCCGCCACAATCATCGCTGCCGTAGGCGTGTTTATCGTCGGCTTCTCGACGATCATGACGGCGATCAATTTCATCGTGACGACCCACCGGCTGCGCGCGCCGGGGATGACCTGGTTCCGGCTGCCGCTGTTCGTCTGGTCGATGTACGCGGTCGCCATCCTGATGCTGCTGGCGACCCCGGTGCTGGCCATCACGCTGCTGATGGTTACGGTGCAGCACTGGCTCGGCATCGCCATCTTCAATCCGGCGATGGGCGGCGATCCACTGCTGTTTCAGCACATGTTCTGGTTCTACTCGCACCCGGCGGTTTACATCATGCTGATTCCGGCGATGGGCGTGGTCAGCGAGTTGATCACCACGTTTTCGCGCAAGCAGGTGTTCGGCTACGAGATCATGGTGTTCTCGATGCTGATGATTTCGCTGGCGAGTTTCTTCGTCTGGGGCCATCACATGTTTGTCGCCGGCGAATCGGTGTACTCGGCGTTGATCTTTTCGGTAATGACATTCATCGTGTCGGTGCCGTCGGCGATCAAGATCTTCAACTGGACCACGACGATGTACAAGGGGAAGATCAGTTTCGATGCACCGATGCTTTACGGCGTGAGCTTTATCGGGCTGTTTCTGGTCGGCGGGCTGACGGGGCTGATCCTCGCAATGACCGGGCTCGACATGAATCTGCACGGCACCTACTTCGTCATCGCCCACTTCCACTACATCATGGTCGGCGGTGCCGTCACCGCTTACATGGGCGCGCTGCATTACTGGTGGCCGAAGATTACCGGCCGCATGTATCCGGAGATGTGGGGCCGCGCCGCGGCCATCGCCATCTTCGTCGGCTTCAACGCGACATTCGGGCCGCAGTACCTGCTGGGCGTCGCCGGCATGCCGCGCCGCTATCACACCTATCCGCCGGTCTACCAGGTGCTCAACGAAGCCTCGACCGCGGGCGCGGTCGTGCTCGCAGTGGGCTACGCGCTGCCGTTCTGTTACCTCATCTGGTCGTTGCGCTACGGCAAGATCGCGCCGCCGAATCCGTGGGGCGCGACCGGCCTTGAGTGGAAGACTGCTTCACCGCCGCCGCCGCACAACTTCGAGGAGCCGGTCATGGTGACGGACAAGCCGTACGACTACATCAAGTACGATGCCGAGCATGGCGAATGGCAGGGGCGGCCATGAACGCCAAGTCCGATCAGATCAAGGAACAGTTCGAAACACTCGAACAGCAGAAGAGCGCCGATCGACTCGGCATGTGGATCTTCCTGGCGACGGAGACGATGCTGTTCGGCGGCCTGTTCTTCGCCTACACGGCGTCGCACACGCTGCATCCGCACGTATTCAGCGAGGCGTCGCACGAACTGGAGTGGAACCTGGAATTCGGCAACACGGCGGTGCTGCTCACCAGCGGCTTCACCATGGCGCTGGCCGAGATCGCTGTCAGCCTGAAGCGCCGCGGGCTGACGACGTTGCTGCTGCTCACGACGATCTTTCTCGGCATCTGGTTCCTGGTCGTCAAGGGCGTCGAATATGTCGACGATTTCCAGAACGGCATCGTGCCGTTTATCGCCGGTGGCTATTTTTATACCGGCCCCAGCCCGGAAATCGCCAAACTGTTTTTCAATTTCTACTTCGCGCTGACGGGCCTGCACGCGTTCCATATGAGCATCGGCGTGCTGCTGCTGTTCATCATGACCACGCTCGCCTGGCGCTGGCGGGACCCGGACAAGCTGACACGGCAAATGACGATCGTCGGCCTGTACTGGGCGTTCATCGACGTCGCGTGGATGGTGATCTACACGACCCTGTACCTGTTGCAGCAATGAAGCTCAAGATCAAAAATCCGTGGCTGCAGTTGACCGCCGTCTGGCTGGCCATGCTGTGCCTGTTCACGATCAGCGTCGGCCTGGCGTTCGCGCCCATCGGCGTCTGGCACTCCGTGATCAACCTGATCATCGCCGGTATTCTCGTCATGTCGATCATGACGTTTTTCATGCATCTCAAGGACAGCGAAGGGCTGTTGCGGCTGACGGCGGGGACGGGGTTCTTTTGGCTGATTATTCTGTTTACGCTGTCGCTGGCGGACTATTTCAGTCGGTATAGCTTTTAGTCGCTAGTCGCTAGTCGCTAGTCGCTGATCGCTAGGGCGGCTCGAGGTTTCTTCACTCTTACTCTAGCGACTAGGCACTAGGCACTAGCGACTTTCAACCTTGTCAAGACTGGTCATGCCGACCCCGCCCGGTACAATGCGCCGATGCCCTCGTCGATTCTCTCCGGCCTCAATCCCGAACAACGCGCCGCCGTCGTCACCATCGACGCGCCGTTGCTGGTGCTCGCCGGAGCCGGCAGCGGCAAGACGCGCGTGATCACGCGCAAGATCGCCTACCTGATCGCCGAGTGCGGCATTGAGCCGCAGGCGATCGCGGCGCTGACCTTCACCAACAAGGCCGCGCGCGAAATGAAAACCCGCGCTGGCCAATTGCTGCGCGGGCGCAAGGCCAAGGGCCTCAACGTCTCGACCTTCCACACGCTTGGCCTGAAGATCCTGCGCGAAGAGCACGCGCGGCTCGGCTACCGGCGCGGCTTTTCGCTGTTCGATGCCGACGACAGCCGTCAGCTCGTGCGCGACATCCTCAAGGACGAACGCAACGACCGGGTTGACGCGGTGGACGCGACCCAGGCGCAGATTTCGAACTGGAAGAGCGCGCTGATCCTGCCGGAGCAGGCGGCGGCCGTGGCCGAGGACGAACTCGCGGCGCATGCCGCACGCGCCTACGCGGCGTATCAGCGTTACCTGCAGGCGTATAACGCGGTCGATTTCGACGACCTGATCGTGCAGCCCGTGCGCCTGTTCCAGGACGCGCCGGATTTGCTCGACAAGTGGCAGAACCGGCTGCGCTACCTGCTGGTCGACGAGTACCAGGACACCAACGGCGCGCAGTATGGCCTGCTGAAAATGCTCGCCGGCCCGCGAGCAGCCCTGACCGCGGTGGGCGACGACGACCAGTCGGTTTATTCGTGGCGCGGCGCCCGGCCCGACAACCTGGTGCATCTGCAGAACGATTTTCCGCGCCTCAAGGTCGTCAAGCTGGAGCAGAACTACCGTTCGGCGCCGCGCATCCTGCGCGCCGCCAACGCGCTGATCGCCAACAATCCGCACCTGTTCACCAAGCGGCTGTGGAGCGACCTCAAGGAAGCCGCGCCGATCAAGGTGCTCGCCTGCGAGGACGACCGCGACGAGGCGGCGCAGGTCGCCGCGCAGATCGTGGATCACCGACTGACCAACCGGCTGGCGTACAGCGATTACGCGGTGCTGTACCGCGGCAATCACCAGTCGCGCGCCATTGAGCGGGCATTGCGCGAGCAACAGATTCCGTACGCCATCAGCGGCGGCACGTCGTTTTTCGATCGCAGCGAAGTGCGCGACCTGATTGCCTACCTGAGACTGATCGTCAATCCGGACGACGACGCCGCGTTCCTGCGCATCGTCAACGTGCCGCGCCGCGAAATCGGGGCGGCCACGCTGGAGCGGCTCGGCCGCTATGCTGGCGAGCGGGCGACGAGCCTGTTCTCGGCCTGCTTCGAAATGGGCCTGGCCGCGGCCGTCGGCGATCGCCCGCAGATCCGGCTGCGGCAGTTCGCGGAATTTATCGGCCGGCTGGGCGAAAGCGATGAGCCGCCGGGCCAGATCGCGCGCGAGCTGATCGACGGCATCGGCTACGCGGAATGGCTGCACGACAGCTGCCGCGACGACAAGGCCGCCGAGCGGCGGATGGAGAATGTCGAAGAACTGCTGGCCTGGCTCGACCGGCTGGTCAAGCGGGACCCGGAGCGCGATCTAGCCGCCATCCTCAATCACATGAGCCTGATGGACCGGCTGGACAAGACCGAATCGAACGAGCCCGCGGACGAGGTGCAACTGATGACGCTGCACGCTGCCAAAGGACTCGAGTTTCCGTGCGTGTTCCTGGTGGGCTTCGAGGAGGGCCTGCTGCCGCACCGCGAAAACCTGGAGGGCCCCGGCGCCGAGGAAGAACGGCGGCTCGCGTATGTCGGCATCACCCGCGCGCGGCGCAGCCT
>DASSNT010000018.1:0-2726 GCA_035701285.1 Gammaproteobacteria bacterium
CGACCCGAAGGTAATCAGCTACCCGCAGTTGCTGAAGGCGTTCTGGGAAGCGCACGACCCGACCCAGGGCATGCGCCAGGGCAACGACACCGGCACGCAGTACCGCTCCGCAATCTACACGCTGAACGACTCGCAGCGCCAAGCGGCGGACGCCTCACGGGACGAATACCAGCAGGCGCTGACGGCGGCGGGGAAGGGCGCCGTGACGACGGAAATCGAGCCGGCGCCGGCGTTCTATTACGCTGAGGATTACCACCAGCAGTACCTGGCGAAGAACCCGGCCGGCTACTGCGGCCTGAAAGGCACCGGCGTCGCCTGCGCCATCTAGCCATTGAAATATCGAAAAACATCGATATACTAGCGGCATGGACCAGGTCAGTGTCTTCAAAGCCCTCGGCAACGAGTCGCGGCTGAACATTCTCAGGTGGCTGAAGGATCCGGAGCGTCACTTCGGCTCGGCGGCCACCGAGGAATGCCGGCAGCGGCGCGACAAGGGCGTCTGCGTCGGTGCGATTCAGGAAAAGCTGGGCTTGTGCCAGTCGACCGCTTCGCATTACCTCGCGGTACTGGAGCAGGCCGGTCTTGTCGTCGCCAGACGTTGCGGGCAGTGGACCTACTACGAACGCAACGAAGACGCCATCCGTTCATTGAGCGAATTTCTGAATAAACAATTGTGAGCGGGTGTTTTGTGATACAGCCCGTTTTTTTGTACTGCCTTATATCGATATTTCTCGATAATTAGCTGGCAGAAGGAGACTCTCATGCCCGATCAGCCACTCTTGCAACCCGTCACTCTCGGCCCTTACACGCTGAAAAACCGCATCGTCATGGCCCCGATGACTCGCTCGCGCGCCAACAACCCGGATCGCGCGCCGACGAACATGCACGTCACCTATTACGGCCAGCGCGCGTCCGCCGGGTTAATCATCACCGAGGCGACGCAGGTTTCGCCGCAGGGCGTCGGCTATATCCACACCCCCGGCCTGCACTCGGCCGCGCAAGTCGCGGCCTGGCGCGACGTGACGACCGCCGTGCACGCCGCCGGCGGCACGATCTTCAGCCAGATCTTTCACGTCGGGCGCGTGTCGCACCCGGATTTTCACAACGGCGAACTGCCCGTCGCGCCGTCGGCGATCAATCCCGAGGCGATGAGCTTCACAACGAAAGGCCGCCAGCAAACCGTGACGCCCCGGGCGCTTGAAACCGCCGAGATCGAAGGCGTCGTTGCGGATTTCGTCCAGGCGGCGAAGAACGCGGTCAAAGCCGGTTTCGACGGCGTGGAACTGCATGGCGCCAACGGCTATCTCATCAATCAGTTTCTCGCAGACGGCGCCAACCAGCGCGACGATCGCTACGGCGGCTCGGTTGCCAACCGTTCGCGTTTCCTGTTCGATATCCTGGACGGCGTGACGCATGCTATCGGCGCCCGGCGCACCGCATTGCGCCTTGGGCCCAGCGGCCTCGGCGCGTTGCCGATTGCCGATTCCAACAGCCGAATGCTCTACGAGTACGTCATCACGCGTCTGAACGATTACAAGCTCGCGTATCTGCACCTGATCGAGCCGAGCTATTCGGTGGCGGATATTCCGAACACCGTGCAAAACGTCACCCGGCACTTTCGCCCGTTTTTCGACGGCGTGCTGGTGACCAACAACGGCTACGATCGCGAGCGCGGCAATGCCGTCATCGCCGCCGGCCACGCCGATCTGGTGGCGTACGGCAAGCCGTTCATCTCCAACCCGGACCTGCCGCAGCGCTTCCGCCTGAACGCGCCGCTCGCGGAAGGTGATGCCGCGACGTTCTACCAGGGCGGCAGAGAAGGTTATATCGATTACCCGCCGCTGAGGGCGGAAGTGGCGTAATGCTTCGTTCTGTCATTCCCGCGTTGGCGGGAAAGACGATTGCAAAGGAGACGAAAAATGAAACTGTATTACATGCCGGGCGCCTGTTCGCTTGCCGACCACATCGTGCTCGAGTGGATCGGCCGGGCGTACGAGACGCAAAAGCTGTCTCACGACGAACTGAAGACGCCCGAATACCTGCGCATCAACCCGGCGGGCGCCGTGCCGGCGCTGGAGAACGACGGCCTGGTGCTGACGCAGAACGCAGCGATCCTCAACTACCTGGCCGACAAGTTTCCCGAAGCGGGTCTGGGCGGCGACGGCACGCCGGAGGGGCGCGCCGTTGTCAATCGCTGGCTGGGCATCGTCAACTCCGACATGCACCCGACGTTCAAGCCGCTGTTCGGTGGCACGGCGTACCTGGAAGACGACGCTGCCATCGAAAAAACGAAGGAAAACGCGAAAGCCGGCCTGCGCACGCGGTTCGAGATGCTCGAGGCGCAACTCGAAGGCCGCGACTGGCTCGCCGGCACACGCTCCATCGCCGACCCGTATCTTTACGTGTTGCTGCGCTGGGCGCGGGGCATGAAGATCGACCTGTCCGGCCTCGACAACCTGGCGCGGTTCATCGAGCGCATGGAAGCCGATGCCGGCGTGCAAAAAGTGCTGGCGGAGGAAGGTCTCGGCAAGTAACCGCCAGCGAGCGGCAAGGCTGAGGCCGGTCGCCCTGCTGGGATCGGGGACCCAGCGCCTCGCAACATATTGAAAGCGTCGGCTGCAAAAGGTAAATTGCAGTAGCCGACGTAATCAAGGATGAGAAACGGGGCCGACAATGGATTGTAAATTTCGCGGCTGGATGCTGCTGGCGTTGCTCGTGCTGCCTGG
>DASSNT010000019.1:0-5001 GCA_035701285.1 Gammaproteobacteria bacterium
TACGCTGATGCCGCGCGGCTTGAGGTCCATCGCCAGCGACTTGCCCGCTGCGTTGACTGCGGCCTTGGACATGCGATAGCCGTAGCTGCCGCCGGAGCTGTTGTCTTCGATGGAGCCCATGCGGCTGGTGATGATGCCGACCTTGCTGCCCTCGCTCATCAAGTCCAGCAGCGCCTGCGTGACCAGGATCGGACCGATGGCGTTGACGTCGAATTGATGGCGGATGTTTTCGATGGCCTCGTCGTCAATCTCGCCCAGCGTTTGCTTGCTTAGCACGCCGGCTACATTGACGAGTATGTCGATCTTCGTGCCGTTCAGTTGCTGACGGAGGCGCTCGGCGTCTTTCAGCCTGCTTACGTCTATCCTTTCTACTATGCGTACGTTGAGCTGTTTGAGGTCTTCGGACGGCTTGCGGCAAACAGCGACGACTTCGTGGCCGCGGACCTTGACCTGGCGGCACAATTCCAGGCCGATGCCGCGGTTGGCGCCTGTGATTACATAGGTTGACATTGCTCACTCCTTTGACTGATGGAACTAAGCGGCGTGTGAGGTTATTGTAACCAGCCAATGAACTTCATTCTCGCCATTGACCAGGGCACGACCGGCACGACCGTGCTGGTATTTGACGGCGACGGCAATGTGCGCACGCGGATTTGCTGCGAATTTACCCAGCACTATCCGCAGCCCGGCTGGGTCGAGCACGACCCGGACGAAATTATCGATGTCACGGTCAAAGCGGTTGCCGCGGCACTGGCGGAAACCGGCGTCGCGGCGGGCGACATTCGTGCGGTCGGCATCAGCAATCAGCGTGAAACCGTGGTGCTGTGGGACCGGGCGACGGGCGCGCCGGTGGCGCCGGCGATTGTCTGGCAGGATCGGCGCACGGCCGACTTTTGCGAGACGTTGAAGCACGGCGGCCGCGACGTACTGATCCAGCGCAAGACCGGGCTGGTGATCGACCCCTACTTCTCCGCGACGAAGCTGGCGTGGCTGCTCGACCACCACGATGGACTGCGCGCGCAGGCGGAGCGCGGCGAGTTGGCCTTCGGCACGATCGATGCCTGGCTGTTGCATCGGCTGACCGGCGGCGCGGTGCATGCCACTGATGAAACCAATGCCTCGCGCACGCTGCTTTACGACATTCGCGAGCGGCGCTGGGATGACGAGCTGCTGGCCCTGTTCAACATCCCGGCCGCCGTGCTGCCGGCCGTTGCGCCGTCGGCGCATGTGTTTGGCGAAACCGATCCTGACATTCTGTGTGGCATTCGCGCGCCGATTGCCGGCGTGGCCGGCGACCAGCAGGCGGCGCTGTTCGGGCACGGCTGCAATCGCGCGGGGCTGGCCAAGAACACCTACGGCACCGGCTCTTTTCTGCTGCTGAATACCGGCAGCGAGGCCATCGCCAGCCGCGAACGGCTGCTGACGACCAGTGCGTGCGGATTGAACGACGGCGTCCAATACGCGCTTGAGGGCGCGATCTTTACTACCGGCGCGGCGGTGCAATGGTTGCGCGACGGGCTCGGGATGATCAAAACCGCCGCGGAAACCGAGGCGCTGGCAGCCTCGGCACCGAACAACGGCGGTGTGTACTTCGTGCCGGCGCTGGCGGGACTTGGCGCGCCGCACTGGGATCCGCAGGCGCGCGGCCTGCTGATCGGCCTGACCCGCGGCACCGGACGGGCGCAGGTGGCGCGCGCGGTGCTGGAAAGCATTGCCTATCGCACCCGCGATCTGACGCTGGCGATGGAGCGCGAGTCGGGCGTGGCGCTGACGGCGTTGCGCTGCGACGGTGGTGGGTCGAATAACGGCTTCTTGATGCAGTTTCAGGCCGACATGCTGGGCGTGCCGGTCGAGGTGCCGGAGCTGACCGATGTGACGGCGCTGGGGGCGGCGTGTCTGGCCGGTATCGGGAGCGGGTTCTGGTCGCCGGATGAGGCGCCGTTTGCCGATCGGCTGCCGATGCGGCGCTATGAGCCGGCGATGCCGGATGTGGCGCGGGATGCGCTTTACGAGCGGTGGCTGGATGCTTTGGCTCGGGCGGGGAATTGGGCTGTTTAGGGCTTTGCCAATCTGGGGCGTGATGTAGCCCGAGCGTTGCCATCCATGGCCCATGGATTCCGGCTTCCAAGCCGGAATGACAAGAGTGGCGGAATCGTGCTGGCTTATTGTCGTTTGTTCCCGTAGACTGCGCGTCCTTGTTGCGGCGCTTTCCGGTCTGCTGCCCCGCAAGCCTCTCTTCATATAACTGCCTGGACCGGCTCGGCATCAAACTGCCGCGCAGGCGGATTCAGGAAAACTCTCTATGCCATTTTCTTCGCTCGGCCTGTCGGCCGAACTTTTGCGTGCCGTGTCCGAACAGGGCTACGACGAACCGACCCCCGTGCAGGCACAGGCCATTCCGGTGGTGCTGGAAGGCCACGATCTGCTGGCCGCCGCCCAGACAGGCACCGGCAAAACTGCCGGCTTCACGCTGCCGTTGCTGCAACGCCTGATGGCGATGCCGTTCAACGGCCCGCGCCGCGGCAAGCCGGTGCGTGCGCTGATTCTGACCCCGACGCGCGAACTCGCCGCGCAGGTCGGCGACAGCGTGCAGACTTACGGCAAGCACCTGCCGCTGACGGCGGCGGTGATTTTCGGCGGTGTGAACATCAACCCGCAGATCGCGCGCCTGCGCCGCGGCGTCGATATCGTCGTCGCCACGCCGGGCCGGCTGCTCGACCATGTGCAACAGCGCACAATCGACCTCGGCCATGTCGATATTCTGGTGCTCGATGAAGCCGACCGGATGCTCGACATGGGATTCATCCGCGACATTCGCCGCATCCTCCGGCTGCTGCCTGCCGAGCGCCAGAACCTGCTGTTCTCGGCAACGTTTTCGAAGGAGATCCGGCAGCTCGCGAACGATCTGTTGAAGCAGCCGAAGACGGTTGACGTGTCGCCGCGTACGCTGACGGCGGATCGCGTCAACCAGCGTGTGCACCCGGTAGATAAAGGACGTAAACGCGCCCTGCTCTCGCATCTGATTCGCGACGAGCAATGGGGCCAGGTGCTGGTGTTTACGCGCACCAAGCACGGCGCGAATCGCTTGAGCCGGCAGCTCGAAACCGACGGCATTCAGGCGGCCGCCATTCATGGCAACAAGAGCCAGGGTGCGCGCACCCGCGCGCTGGCGGATTTCAAGGACAACCGGATTCAGGCGCTGGTGGCGACCGACATTGCCGCGCGTGGCCTCGACATTGACCAGTTGCCGCACGTGGTGAACTTCGAACTGCCGAACGTGCCGGAGGATTACGTGCACCGCATCGGGCGCACCGGCCGCGCGGGCAGCGCGGGCGAAGCCGTCTCGCTGGTGTCGGTCGATGAAGCCAAGCTGCTGAAAGATATTGAACGGCTGTTGAAGCGGCAGTTGGATAGAGTCGTCGTCGACGGGTTCGAACCCGATCCCAATGCCGTACCCGAACCGGCCGCCAAACCTGCCCCGCGCGGGCGGCCGGCACGGCATTCGCAGAACGGCAACAGCGCCCATGGCCGCCCCGCCGGCTCGTCCGGCCGCAAGCGCCGTTCCGGCCGCGGCCGCGGCGCGAAGCAAACCAGAGACTAACCCTTGGTCTTTGCCGGGCGGCGGGGCTTGTGCGGTACACTGGTTGCGGCTTTTATCCCCTCACCCCAACCCTCTCCCTGAGGGAGAGGGTGCAAGACGAAAGGAATTTTCGTGGCACAGGACAAGGACCCGTCCGGCGGCCAGAAACCGGACCCGCAACAGTATCAACCTTCCTGGACGCGCTGGCTGCTATGGCTGGTAATTTCGGCGGTAGTGGTCGGCGTCTGGTTCTATGCCGGCCAGAACCGTCAGCAGCCGACGCAGGAACTGTCTTACACCGCGTTCAAGCAACAGGTGCGCAGCGGCGACGTGCAAAGCGTCACCATTGAAGGCCAGCATGTGCGCGGCGAGTTGAAGGCCGCGAAGAACAAGCCGGCCGTCTTCACCACCACGCTGCCGCCGATCAGCGACCCGCAGTTGATGCAACTGCTGGAACGCAACAACGTGACGATCACCGCGCGCACCGAAGAAGCCTCGATCTGGGCGCGGCTGCTGATCGGCATCGTTCCGTGGATTCTGCTGATCGCGCTGTTCTACTGGGGATCGAAGAAAATGCGCGAGCGCATGGGCAGCGGCGACGGCGGTGGCGGGCTGTTTGGCATGGGCAAGTCGCGCGCCAAGCGCGTGCAGAAGATCAATACCAACGTGACGCTGGGCGATGTGGCCGGCTGCGAGAACGCCAAGCGCGACGTCAAGGAAATCATAGATTTTCTGAAGGAGCCGGCGCGCTATCACAAGCTGGGCGCGAAGCTGCCCAAGGGCATTCTGCTGATGGGCCCGCCCGGCACCGGCAAAACGCTGCTATCGAAAGCGGTGGCCGGCGAGGCCGACGTGCCGTTCTTCAGCATCAGCGGCTCGGAGTTCGTCGAGATGTTTGTCGGCGTCGGCGCCTCGCGGGTGCGCGACATGTTTGCGCAGGCGAAGAAGGAATCGCCGTCAATTATTTTCATCGACGAGATCGACTCGATCGGCCGCGCGCGCGGTGCGGGCCTGGGCGGCGGACATGACGAACGCGAGCAGACGCTCAACCAGATCCTGTCGGAGATGGACGGCTTTTCACCGCGCGAGACGGTCATCGTGATGGCAGCCACCAACCGACCCGACGTGCTCGACCCCGCCCTGCTCCGGCCCGGCCGCTTCGACCGCAAGATCACCTTCGAGCTGCCGGCGCGCGCGGCCCGCGAAGCCATTCTCCGAACTCACGGCCGCAAGCTGCCGCTGGCAGACGACGTCGATTTTGACGCCCTCGCCGGCCGTACCGCCGGCATGTCGGGCGCGGACCTCGCCAACGTGGTGAACGAGGCGGCGATGCTCGCGGGGCGCGAACGTCACGACGAAGTCCACATGGTCGATTTCGACAATGCGTACAACCGCATCGTGCTGGGCGCGCAACGCGAAGA
>DASSNT010000020.1:0-19128 GCA_035701285.1 Gammaproteobacteria bacterium
TTACGAAGGCGAGCTGGAGTCGCTGCGGCGCTTCAAGGATGACGTCAATGAGGTTCGGTCCGGTACTGAATGCGGTATCGGCGTCAAGGACTACAACGACGTCAAGGTGGGCGACCAGATCGAGGTTTACGAACGCGTCGAGGTTGCGCGCACGTTGTAGAGGTAAGGAGGCCGCCGAGGTGCGCGGTGCCTGTTTTCAGGGACGCCGTGAATACATCGCTGTAGGCTCTGGGTTCGGCATCCTGCCTCACACAGCCCTGAAAACAGTCACCCCACACCTCGGCGGCAGCTGATTTAGTCGCCGCTTTTCCCTTCTTGTCCTCCCCTTTGCTCGCGGAGCGGGGAAGGGGGAGCTAGAGGGGGATTCTTCCGGACAAAAGTTATGGGCCAAAGAGAATACCCCCGCCAGAACCGTGTCAACGAGGAAATCCGCCGCACGCTCGGCCAGCTGATTCCCGAGCTGCGCGACCCGCGGCTGGGGCTGGTGACCGTCACGGACGTTGAGGTCACGAAAGACTATTCGCAGGCGAAGGTGTTCGTGTCGATGCTGAAGACGGACGACCCGGCCGCGAGCATTGATGCGCTGAACCACGCGTCCGGTTTTCTGCGCCGCGAACTGGCGCGGGCAACGGCGATGCGGACGACGCCGAAGTTGCGTTTCGTGCACGACCGGAGCATTGAGCGCGCCGCGCGGCTGGATGAACTGATTGACCGTGGTTTGCCCGATGAAGATTGAGCGCCGGGATGTTGATGGCATTTTGCTGCTCGACAAGCCTTCCGGACTGACGTCGAACCGCGCGCTGCAGGTGGCGAAGCGCCTGTTCGCGGCGCGCAAGGCCGGCCACACCGGCAGCCTCGATCCGCTGGCCACCGGGCTGTTGCCGTTGTGCTTCGGTGAAGCGACCAAGGTATCGAGCTTTCTGCTTGATGCCGACAAGGGCTATCGGGTGCAATGCCGGTTGGGCACGGCGACGGCGACCGGCGATTCGGACGGCGAGGTTGTTGAGACGGCGCCCGTACCGGCTTTGACGGCGGCCGATGTCGAGTCGGCGCTGGCCGGCTTCGTCGGCCGGATCAATCAGACGCCGCCGATGTATTCGGCGCTCAAGCACGAGGGCAAGCGGCTCTACGAGCTGGCCCGCGAAGGGAAGTCGGTCGAGCGCAAGCCGCGCGAGATCGAAATTTACGCGCTGCGCCTGATCGAGCTGTCCGGCGACACGATCGAATACGATGTGCGCTGCTCGAAAGGCACGTACGTGCGGACGCTGAGCGAGGACATCGCCCGCGCGCTCGGCACGCTCGGCCATGTGAGCGCGTTGCGCCGCTATAAAGTCGGTGCATTCGAGGAAGCCGGCATGGTGACGCTTGATGAGCTGGAGCAGGACGCCGACGCCGAGCCGGATCGGCTGGATGCCCGGCTGACGCCGATCGATGCGGCACTGACGCATTGGCCGGCGGTCGAGCTGAATGGCGACTCGGCTTATTATTTGCGCCGAGGGCAGGCGGTGTTCGTGGCCGGTGCGCCGGAGACCGGCTGGCTGCGGATCTACGGCCCGAACCGTAGCTTTTTGGGCCTGGGCGCGATGGATTCGAGCGGAAAGGTCGCGCCGAAGCGGCTGATTCGGGCTAAATAGCGCCGTTTTTGTACAATTTTGTTGTGAGCGGCCGCCGGGACGGCTAAAATGGCGTGTTTTCCGCGGACCGATTTCCGTTGCAGGAGTTTTTTTGAATGCCTTTGAATACTGAACAGAAGCAGGCGATCATCGCCGATTACCAGCAGGGCCAGGGCGACACGGGGTCGCCGGAAGTGCAGGTTGCGCTGCTGTCCGCGCGCATTACCGAGCTGGGCGATCACTTCAATACCCATAAGAAAGATCATCACTCGCGCCGCGGTCTGCTGAAGATGGTCAACCAGCGCCGCAAGCTGCTGGACTACCTGAAGGACAAAGACGTCGAGCGTTATCGCACGCTGATCAGCCGCCTCGGCCTTCGTCGCTAATCCGCCCCCGGAGGTTATTTCTTCCGCGTTCACTGCCCCTCCCGCAAGCAACAGGAAATCTACGTGTCACCAGTCAAGAAAAGCTTTCAATACGGCGCCCATACAGTCACATTAGAAACCGGCCGCATAGCTCGCCAGGCCGATGGCGCTGTTCTCGTCTCGATGGGCGACACTGCCGTCCTCGTTACTGCGGTAGGGCAGAAGCAGGCGGCAGACAACCGGGACTTTTTCCCGCTGACGGTCAACTACCAGGAAAAGACATACGCAGCCGGCAAGATTCCCGGCGGTTTTTTTAAGCGCGAAGGGCGCCCGGGCGAGAAGGAAACGCTGACGTCGCGGCTGATCGACCGCCCGATTCGTCCGCTGTTTCCGAAAGGCTTTTACAACGAAGTTCAGGTCATCGCGACCGTGATGTCTGTGGATGCGGACATCGACCCGGACATCCCGGCGCTGATCGGCGCTTCGGCGGCGCTGGCACTGTCGGGCATGCCGTTCCAGGGCCCGATCGGCGCGGCGCGCGTGGGTTATATCGACGGCGACTACGTGCTGAACCCGCTGAACTCGCAGCTGGCGAAATCCGGCCTCGACCTGGTCGTCGCCGGCACCGAGAAGGCGGTGCTGATGGTCGAGTCCGAAGCCAAGGGCCTGTCCGAAGAGACGATGCTTGGCGCCGTGCTGTTCGGCCATGAGCAGATGCAGACGGTCATCCAGAACATTCAGGCGCTGGCCGCCGAAGCCGGCAAGCCGGCCTGGGACTGGCAGCCGCCGGCGAAGGACGAACGCCTGGTGCAGGCCGTTGCCGAGCGCGCCGAAAAGGCTGTTGCCGAGGCCTACAGCATCGCCGAGAAGACGGCGCGCCAGGATCGCCTGGCGGCGATTCGCGCCGAAGTGGACGAAGCGCTGGCGGGCGGCGACGAGCCGCAGTTCGAGGCCGGCGCCGTCGCGACGGCTTTCAAGGATCTCGAGAAGCGCATCGTGCGCGGCCGCATCCTGGCCGGCGAGAAGCGCATCGATGGCCGCGATACCCGCACCGTGCGCCCGATTACGGTCGAAGTCGGCGTGCTGCCGCGCACCCACGGTTCTGCGCTGTTCACGCGCGGCGAAACCCAGGCGCTGGTCTTCACCACGCTGGGCACCGGCCGCGACGCTCAGATCATCGACGCGCTCGAAGGCGAATACAAAGAGCCGTTCATGCTGCATTACAACTTCCCGCCGTACAGCGTCGGCGAAACCGGCTTCATGGGCTCGCCGAAGCGCCGCGAAATCGGTCACGGCCGGCTTGCCAAGCGCGGCATCAAGGCCGTGATGCCGGACATGGACAGCTTCCCGTACGTGATTCGCGTTGTCTCGGAAATCACCGAGTCGAATGGTTCCAGCTCGATGGCCTCGGTTTGCGGCAGCAGCCTGTCGCTGATGGATGCAGGCGTGCCGATCAAGGCGCCGGTGGCCGGCGTGGCGATGGGCCTGATCAAGGAAGGCGACCAGTACGCGGTGCTGACCGACATCCTGGGCGACGAGGATCACCTCGGCGACATGGACTTCAAGGTCGCCGGCACTCGCGACGGCGTCACCGCGCTGCAGATGGACATCAAGATCGACGGCATTACCCGCGACATCATGCAGACGGCGCTCGCGCAGGCGCACGAGGGCCGGCTGCACATTCTCGGCAAGATGGATGAGGCGATTACGACGCCGCGCACCGAAATGTCGAAGTGGGCGCCGCGCATCATTACGATGAAGATCGACACCGATAAAATCCGCGATGTGATCGGCAAGGGCGGCGCTGTTATCCGTGCCATCACCGAAGAAACCGGCGCGACGGTTGACATCCAGGACGACGGCACGATCAAGATCGCGTCCGTCGACAAGGCCGCCGGGGAAGCGGCCCAGAAGCGCATCGAGGACATCACCGCCGACGTGGAAGTCGGGCGCATTTACGAGGGCAAGGTCGCCAAGCTGATGGACTTCGGTGCGTTCGTGACGATCCTGCCGGGCCGCGACGGCCTGGTGCACATCTCGCAGATTTCTGAAGAGCGCGTCGAGAAAGTCAGCGACAAGCTCAGCGAAGGCGACGTCATCAAGGTCAAGGTGCTGGAAGTCGACCGCCAGGGTCGTATCCGCCTCAGCATGAAGGCCGTCGAAGCCGCCTGATGCCTCTCCGCGGGAGCGGCATCGGCCGCTCCCGCCATTTCCGCAATCCCGTTTTCACCTCGACCGGCCTCGGCCGGGCCGGGTCGTCAATGATTCTCCTCAGCGGCGCCGTCGCCGGCCGGCCGCTACCCGCTGCGCTGCCTCGGTGCGAAAAGCGGGTTACTTTCCTGCAGCCGAATGATCCCGACGGCTTGCCGCGGACGCGGCTGGCGTTCGAGCGGGATGCCGCGATGTCGCGATCGGCGTGACATTGGCTTCATCGATGTATCGCCGCAAGTGCAGACGGATGCGCTCCTCCAGCCAATAGCGGGCGCGCCACGGCCAGCGGCCGCTTACGAAGCCGACATGGCCGCCGCGAGTGCTCAGTTCGAGCGTCACCGCGGGTGCCAGCTCGTCTGCGTTGGGGATCGCCTCTGCACCGACGACCGGATCGTCGCGTGATTGCAGGAGCAGAGTCGGCACCTCGATGTCGCGCAGAAATCGCCGGCTGCCGCTGCGGTGATAGTAATCGGCAGCGTCACGAAAGCCATGCAGTGGGGCGGTAATGGCATCGTCGAACTGGCGAAATGTTTTCAGGCGGGTCAGCTTCGGCAGCTGGAAGGGCGTTTGGATTCGCTGGAACTTGCACGCGGTGCTGCGGCGCATGCTGCGCAGCAGGTACCAGTTATAGATGCGCGACAATCCGCGCTCCACGGTATCTGCCGCAGCCGCCGGATCGAATGGCGCCGAGACTGCGATGGCAGTCGCCAGCGGCGCGGAGTCGCCGCCTTCGCCCAGCCATTTCAGCAGTACGTTGCCGCCAAGCGAGAAGCCAATGGCCGCCAGCGGCGTGTTCGGCTCCCGCGAGCGGATGCGTTTGACAAGGAAATCGAGGTCGGCCGTGAAGCCGGAGTGATAGCCGGTTGCCAGCCGATTGGGTTCGCCGCTGCAGCCCCGAAAATGCAGCAGCGCGCCGCGCCACCCGCAGCGTTCGATCATTGCCATGATGCCTGCCGCGTACGCTGAGTCGATCGAGCCTTCGAGGCCGTGCAGTACGATCACGATCGGGCCGCTGTCGCCGCCGGTCCAATCGCAGTCGGCGAAGTCGCCATCAGGAAATTCAATCCGCTCGCGGCGAACGGAGAGCTTCGGCCGGCGGCGAAAGAAAGCAGGAAAGATAGTTTGTACATGGCGGTTTTTGAGCCACCACGCGGGGGTGAAGTTGCTTTTAACGATCATTGTCCAATTCTGTCATTCCGGCCGTGAAGCGGCCGGAATTTCCGGCTGCCGTCCATGGCAGTCCGATTATGCCGTTGCCGGCTTCTTGCGCGCCTCGATCAACCCTTCCACGACCGTTGAGTCTGCCAGCGTACTGATATCGCCGAGATCGTCGAACTGTTCGGCTGCGATGTGGCGCAGTATTCGCCGCATAATTTTGCCGGAGCGGGTTTTCGGCAGCGCCGGCGCCCACTGGATTTCATCGGGTGTGGCGATCGGGCCGATTTCGCGGCGCACCTGCTGAACCAGCGCTTCGCGCAGGTTATCCTCGGGCTCAACGCCGCGCATCAGCGTCACGAAGGCGTAAATGCCCTGACCCTTGATCGGGTGCGGGTAACCGACAACGGCGGCTTCGGCGACGGCATCGTGCAGCACCAGCGCGCTTTCGACTTCCGCCGTACCGAGGCGATGCCCGGAGACGTTGAGCACGTCGTCAACGCGGCCGGTGATCCAGTAATAGCCGTCCGCGTCGCGGTGCGCGCCGTCGCCGGTGCAGTACAGGCCGGGATACTGGCTGAAGTACGTCTGCACGAAGCGCTCGTGATCGCCGTACACGGTGCGCATCTGGCCGGGCCACGGGTGCTTGATGACGAGAAAACCGCTGGCTTCGTCTTCGAGTTCGTTGCCTTGCTCGTCGACGATCGCCGGTTGAATGCCAAAAAACGGCCGCGTGGCCGATCCGGGCTTGAGATCGGTGGCCCCGGGCAGTGCCGAGATCATGATGCCGCCGGTTTCCGTCTGCCACCAGGTATCGACCACCGGGCAGCGGCTGTCGCCGACCACTCGATAATACCATTCCCACGCTTCCGGGTTGATCGGTTCGCCGACGGTACCCAGCACGCGCAGACTTTTGCGCGAAGCCTGCCTGACCGGCGGCTCACCGTGCGCCATCAGCGCGCGAATCGCGGTCGGCGCCGTGTAGAAGATATTGACCTGGTGCTTGTCGCAGATTTGCCAGAAGCGGCCGACATCCGGGTAGGTGGGTGCACCTTCGAACATCAGCGTCGTCGCGCCGTTGGCGAGCGGGCCGTAGACGATATAGGAGTGGCCGGTCACCCAGCCGACATCGGCAGTGCACCAGTAGACGTCGCCGTCGTGGTAGTCGAACACGTAGCGATGGGTGATCGCGCAGTACAGCAGGTACCCGCCGCAAGTATGCAGCGCGCCTTTCGGCTTGCCGGTGGAGCCGGACGTGTAAAGAATGAACAGCGGGTCCTCGGCGGCCATCGGTTCCGGCGGGCAGTCCGGCGAAGCGGATTGAACCAGGTCGTGATACCGGACGTCGCGATCTTCGTGCCAGTTGATATCGCCGCCGGTGCGTTCAAGTACGACGACTTTTTCGACGTTCGGGCACTGTTCGAGCGCCTGGTCGGTGTTGGCTTTCAACGGAATGCGCTGGCCGCCGCGGACGCCTTCGTCGGCCGTGATGACGACATGACAGTCGGCATCGAGCACGCGGTCGCGCAGCGCCTGCGGCGAAAAGCCGCCGAAGACGACCGAATGCACGGCGCCGATGCGTGCACAGGCGAGCATCGCGACGGCAGCCTCCGGCACCATCGGCATGTAAATGCAGACGCGGTCGCCCCTGGCGACACCGAGCGTCTTCAAGCCATTCGCAAAGCGGCAGACTTCCTCGTGCAGTTCACGATACGTCAGCCGACGGTCCTGGTCCGGCTCGTCGCCCTCCCAGAGAATCGCAGTCTGGTCGCCACGCTTGTCCAGATGCCGGTCGAGACAGTTGTAAGTGACGTTCAGCTCGGCGCCTTCGAACCAGCGGATATGGCCCTTGCGGTAATCCCAGTCGACCACGCGGTCCCACATTTTCGACCAGCTCAGGAAACGATCCGCCTGCTCGGCCCAGAACTGCGCCGGGTCTTCGACGGAGCGCTGGTACATCGCTTCGTAAGTTTGGGCATCGATCAACGCGTCGCTGGCCGCGTCCTCCGAGACTTTGTAGATTTTTTCGCCCATGACGCTCTCCGTGTGTTCTTGTATGGGTTCCATCTTAAAGGCTGGACCGGATGGAGTGAAGAATTCGCCTGAGCGTAAAAAAGACTTGCATTTCCTTCAGGCAGTGATACTGTTGTAGGTAGCTATATCGCTACAGTGCATAACAACCAATATAAGGAACCAGCATGAGTGCGCCATTAGCGGAGCCTGGATACGGAACGATCGGCGAGTTCAGGCCGAGCTCGATTTCAGAAGCTGCATTGAATGCCGCGGGCCGACTCTGGTTTGTCACGGCAGTAATCGGCCAATGGATCTTTGCCGGGTATGTCGTGGCGTTTTACGGCGGCGCCGCCGCGCGGGGCGACCTGGCGGCGTGGAATCAGGTTCTGGCGTACGGTTATATCCCGGGCGATACCATGGGCAATACCGCCCTGGCGATACACCTTTTGTTCGCCGTGATTATCATCGTCGGCGGGCCGCTCCAGCTTGTTCCGCAGATTCGCGCCCGCGCTCCCGCATTCCACCGGTGGAATGGGCGTACGTACATGGCTACAGTGTTCGTCGCGAGTATCGCCGGACTCTACATGCTGTGGTTCCGGGGCGCTGTCGGCGACCTCGTCCAGCACGTCGGCATGAGCCTCGATGCAGCGCTGATCATGGTGTTTGCCGTCGTTGCTTTGCGTTACGCACTTGCGCGCGAGATCAGAACGCATCGCCGCTGGGCGCTTCGGCTCTTCATGGTGGTGAATGGCGTCTGGTTCTTCCGCGTGGGGCTGATGCTTTGGCTGATGGTTAATCAAGGGCCCGCGGGTTTCGATCCCGAGACGTTTACAGGTCCAACCCTTAGTGTCCTCGCCTTCGCCGAATACCTTCTGCCTCTGGCCATTCTTGAGCTGTATCTGCGCGCGAAGGATGCCCGCTGGCCGGCTGGCCGACTCATCGCTGCCGCAGGCGTCTTCGTGGCGACCATTGCGATGGGCGGTGGCATTTTTGCAGCAACTGTCGGGCTCTGGCTGCCTCATATATAGGGTGCGGGCCGGCTGGCAACGTCCTTCAGCCGTGCCGGCTCCCAGTGCTGTAGCGCCCAATCAAGTATGTCGTTCGGCATATAACCGGTTAATTCCAGCGGCGGCCGCTGCTCGAGAAATCCGAGCGCCGCCACCAGTTGCGAGCCGGGCTGCGAGACATCCAGCGGCTGGGCGTGCGTCTGTTTGCTGAGCTTTTCGCCGTCTGCATTGACCGCAACCGGAAGGTGCATGTATTGCGGCGAAGGCAAGCCGAGGCACGCGTGCAGCCAGAGCTGGCGTACGGTTGAAGAGAGCAGGTCGGCGCCGCGCACGACTTCGGTAAAGCCGCCCACGGCGTCATCGACCGCGGCGGCAAGCTGATAGGCGATCAGGCCGTCGGCGCGCTGAATAATGAAGTCGCCGACGTCAGCGGCCAGTTCGCTGCTGATATGGCCCTGGAGCGGGTCGTCGAAGCTGACCCTGGCGTCGTCAACACGGATCCGGACTGCGCGGGCGGTCTTGCCGGCGGGCAGGCCTTTGCGGCAGGTGCCTGGATAAATCGGCCCTTCCAGTCCGGGCTGCGCTTCAGCGGCAATCTCGCTTCGTGTACAGCCGCAAGGGAAGGCCCTGCCGCTGTCGAGCAGCGTTTGGAGCGCCTCGCGGTGGCGTGCAGCGTGCCGGCTTTGATAGACGATCGGGCCGTCCCAGCACAGGCCGAAGGATTCGAGTTGGCGT
This sequence comes from Gammaproteobacteria bacterium, assembly GCA_035701285.1. GTDB lineage: Bacteria > Pseudomonadota > Gammaproteobacteria > Natronospirales > DASSBR01 > DASSBR01. The sequence continues at coordinate 9,100 of DASSNT010000020.1, forward strand.
GGAATGAGGGCAAGCGCTTCCCGCGAATCGCGCTCCGGGTCGATGTCGTCGATCCGGAGCACCCATTCGCCATTCCGGCTGCGTGCCTGGAGATAGCTGCCAAGGGCGGTAACGAGTGAACCGAAATGCAGCGGGCCGGTAGGCGAGGGCGCGAACCGGCCGCGGTACGGCCCGGAGGGCCGCGGTGAGCGGTCACGGGTCAGCGGTACGTGCCTGTTACGAACCACTTACCACTAACCACGCACCGGCGGTGGTGGAACCGCCGCCTATACCGTCATCTGTTTTTCGCGGATTTCGTCGAGTGTCTTGCAGTCGATGCACTGGGTTGCTGTCGGACGCGCTTCCAGCCGGCGGATGCCGATTTCCACGCCGCATGATTCGCAGTAGCCGTAGTCGTCGCTGTCGATGTCCGCGAGCGACTCGTTGATCTTCTTGGTCAGCTTGCGCTCACGATCGCGGGTCCGCAATTCAAGGCTGAATTCGGATTCCTGCGTGGCCCGGTCGTTGGGATCGGGGAAGTTGGCCGCTTCGTCCTGCATGTGGTGGACCGTGCGGTCGACTTCTTCCATCAATTCCTGCTTCCATGCTTCCAGAATGGCGCGAAAATGCGCTTTCTGCGCATCATTCATGTACTTCTCGCCGCGCTTGGCCTTGTAGGGCTTGAAGCCGGGAAAAGGCCCATGCAGCGCGCTGCGAGACTTCTTCTGCGTCTTCCCTGAATCTGCCGACTTCCTGGCTTTGACGGCAGTGCTTTTTGTACTGGCGGGCATCCAAAACTCCTGATCGACCCGATCGAAAAGACGGAGTTTATACTCCTTTGTTTCAGCCGGTGCAAGCGGGTTTGATGCCTGTTTGCGGCTGTCGTGCGGGGAATATCGGGTACACCCGCGAGCGTCATGGCGGGCGCCCCACGGTTGTGGTTTCCGCGCGAGGCTGACATGCTGATTCCGGACAGGTGAGCAAGGAGCGCTCGATGAAGATATGGAAGGTCAGTCTTGCGTTGCTGCTGGTATTCGCCCTGCCGACGGGCGCCGCCCTGGCGGCGGACGGCGCAGCCGGTGCGGCTGATGCCCGGTCGCAGCCGATGCAGATCAGCGACCAGCAGCTCCGGAATTTTGCCGCGGTGCGGGCGGAGCTGAACCAGATTCGCACCCGGTTCATGGCCAACTTGAAGCAGGCCGACACCGAGGCGGACCGGCAGCGGGTATTTCGCGAGGGCGGCAAGGCGATGAGGCAGGCGCTGCAGCGGCACGGCATGACCCCGCAGCAGTTCCGGCGGATGGCCATCACGATCCGCGATACGCCTGAATTGCGGGAGAAGCTCGAAGCCATGGAGCCCCGATCGGGCTGATCGCAAACGTCGTCGCCGCGGCACGTTTTCGCTTGCCTTGCCTCGTTATTCGTATCGCAGCGCGTCGATCGGGTTCATGTTGGCTGCCTTGGCGGCCGGAATAATGCCGAAAATCACGCCGACGCCGGCCGAGAACGCGAACGCGAGCAGCACAATCCACCAGGGCACCGTGGCGCTGCCGAAATTCGGCAGGATGTTGGACGCGGCAATGCCGATTGCGTAGCCCAGCACCACGCCGATCACCCCTCCGAGCAGCGACAGCGTCACCGATTCAATCAGGAACTGCAGCAGGATGTCGCGGCGGCGCGCGCCCAGGCTCTTGCAGATGCCGATTTCGCGGGTGCGCTCGGTGACCGACACCAGCATGATGTTCATGATGCCGATGCCGCCGACCAGCAGCGAGATCGCGACGATCCCCCCCAGCACCAGCGTCACCGTGTTCAGCAAACCGGTGACCGTTTCCATCAGCTGTTGAGACGTGCGGACCCTGAAATCGTCGGGCTGGTCGGCGCGCAGGTGATGGCGCTTGCGCAGCAGGCGCGTGATTTGCGCCTTCACGGCCGGCGCGTGGCTGAGCTGGTCCACCGACAGGATGATCTGGATATCGGGCTCGTCCGCCGTGCCCATGATGCTGAGCGCGGTAGTGAAGGGCATGATCGCGATATCGTCCTGATCGCGGCCGAAGAACTGGCCGCGTTTCTCGAACACGCCGATGACTTTGAACCACTCGTCGCCAAAGCGGACGAATTCGCCGATCGGGTTGTCCGGCAGGTGCAGATTGTCGCGCACCGTCTGGCCGATCACGATCACCCGGCGCCGGCTTTGCATGTCGCTGAAGTTGAAGAAGCGGCCCTCCGACGGCCACACCTGCTCCAGTTCCGGAAAGGAGCTGGTCGTGCCGCGCGTCAGCGTGGCTGTCGACTGGCCGCGGTATTGAAGCACTCCTGACGGTTGCACGATCGGCGTCACGTTGCTGATGCCGCGCACCTGGTGCTTGATGGCTTCGAGGTCGGCCGGTGTGATCGTCGCGTCTTTGCCCAGCAGCCGCTCCTTGTACGGTGTGTAGGCGAAGATCATCATGCTGTTGGTGCCGAGACCCTTGAACTGGTTGGTGATGTTGTGGCTGAAGCCCTGGATCAGCGACACCACGGCAATCACCGCCATCACGCCGATGATGATGCCGAGCGTTGTCAGGAAGCTTCGAAAACCGTGCGCGCGGATCGAGATCAGCGCCGAGCGGAACGACTCGATAAAGCTATACACGCCGGTATTCCTCGCCGGCGCCGGCTTCTTCATTGTCGGTATCGCTGACGACCTGGCCGTCCTTCAGCCGGATCACCCGCCGGCAGCAATCGGCAATATCCTGCTCGTGCGTCACGACGATGATCGTATGCCCGGTCTCGTGCAGCCGGTCGAACATGGCCATGATTTCATGGCTGGTCGCGGACTCGAGATTGCCGGTCGGCTCGTCGGCCAGCAGAATCGCGGGCTCGCCGACCAGCGCGCGGGCGATTGCAACGCGCTGGCGCTGGCCGCCGGAAAGCTGGTTAGGGTAATGGTGCACACGGTCGCCCAAGCCCACGCTTTCAAGTGCCGCGGTCGCCATCTGACGTCGCTTCACCAGCCCGACGCCGCGATAGATCAGCGGCTGCATGACGTTGTGCAACGCGCTCGCGCGGCCGAGCAGGTTGAAGCTCTGGAAAACGAAGCCAATCTCGCGGTTGCGGATGCGCGCCAGCTCGTTTTCGTCCAGCTGGCTCACCGGCGTGCCGTTCAGCACGTACTCGCCTTCGGTCGGCTGGTCCAGGCAGCCGACGATGTGCATCAGCGTCGATTTGCCGGAACCCGACGGGCCGATGAAGGCGACGTAGTCGTTGCGCGCGATGTCGATATCGACGCCGCGCAGCGCCTGCACCGTCTGGTCGCCCATCTGGTAGTGACGCGTAATGCCCCGCAGCCGCAGCAACGGCTCCGGCACGGGCGCTGCGGCTGCGTTCATGAGGATTGCGGCGGCCGCTTCGACGCTACTTTCAGCGCGTCGCCTGCCTTCAGGTGGTGCAACACCTGGTACGGCCCGGTGACGACCTTGTCGCCGGCTTTCAGGCCGCTGGCGATCGCAATGTTCTGGTCATTCGAGATAGCGGTCGTCACTTCGCGTTTTTTGGCGTGACCGTCCTCGAGGACGAAAACGTACCCCGAGGCGCTGTCGCGCGAGGCGTTGTCCCGATCCTCGTCGGTATACAGCACGGCTTGCACCGGGACGACCAGCGCGTTCTGGCTGCTGCGGGTGTGGATTTCGGCGCGGCAGCTCATGCCCGGACGCAGATCGATCCTGTCGCCGCCGGCCAGCAGCACCTTGACCTTGAAACTCAGGCCCTGCCGGCCTTCCGCGGTCGTGGCCGACGTGCCGATAAAGTTCACCCGGCCATTCAGGCTGTCGTTGGGGTAGGCGACCGCGGTCACTTCGACCGACTGGCCCAACTCGACGTGGGCGATATCCGCTTCGTCGACCCGCACTTCGGCGAACATGGCCGACGGATCCGCAATGTTCATCAGCGCGGAGCCAACGATATTGGTGGTGCCGGCAATCACGGTCTCGCCGGGCTTGACGTCGACCTGCGTGACGATTCCGTCGATGGGTGAGCGGATCTCGGTGCGGTCGAGCTGCTCGCGCGCCTTGGCGAGCTGAGCCTGCGACAGCGACAGCGCCTGCTGCCGCGATTTCAGTTCAGCGCGTGCGATGGCCAGTTCATTGGTCGCATTATCGTAAGTCGCGGTATCCAGCAGCCCCTGCTTGTATATCTTCTGCTTGCGCTGCCAGTCGCGCTCCAGGTTCTCGATTGTCAGCTTTTGCTGATTGATCGCAATCCTGGCCATCCGGACGTTGGCCTCCTCGGTCGCGACCTCCGCCTTGAACGTTTCCGGATCGATCCGCACGACCACCTGCCCCTTCGTGACGTGATCGCCTTCCTCGACCGGCACCGCGCTGACTTTGCCGATCACTTCCGGGCGCAGATCGACTTCCTCGCGGTACACCAGCGAGCCGGAGGCGAGCACCGAGCTGTCGATCGACTGTTGCTTGACCTCGGTAACCTGCACCGCTTTGGCTTCGTCACCGCCTGCGCGCGTGGCGAAAACGAGAATGACGAGGGCAATGACAATGCCGCCGCCGATGAGCGCTTTCTTCATGGCTGTCACTTGTATCAGTGTGCTATGGCACTATAACAGCAGAATTTGAAATAGCAAGCCTGCTTATTGCTCTCAAGCCAATGCCACGGCCGCCCAGCACCCATAGATGACGACATAAGGGCCGACGACGATCGACCGCACGCTGAACAGGCACGCGGCCAGAGAACGTGAAGTCGCCATATTTTCCCCGCTTAAATAAAAAAAAAGCCTCTGGAACCGTGGCCGGAATCCAGAGGCTTTTGTCAGCAAACGCTGAAGTTATTGCGTTACCAGCGATTACGCGGCGGGCGCGGTGCGCGCTCCTGCGCTTCGTTGACACGCATCGGGCGTCCGCCCATGTCCTTGCCGTTCAGGGCCTGGATGGCCGAGTTGGCGGCGTCCTGGTCCATTTCGACAAAACCGAAGCCGCGCGGCCGGCCGGTTTCGCGATCGGAAATCATCTTGACCGACTGCACCGTGCCGAACTGCTCGAACTGCTGACGAACTTCGTCTTCCGAGGCGGAGAAGGGCAGGTTGCCCACATAAATCGACGTCATAACCTTCATTCACTCTAAAAGCAATAAACAAATCAGGACCGTGAGGTCCAGGTACCTGGCTGGATTCCTCGCAATCGACCTGTCTCAAAACGGAAAGTCAGACGGTGTGGCTCCGGCCAAGCGGCAGCTTACGATAAAAGAATCCGGCAATGCAATGTTTTTGTGATTTAATCCCACCGGAACCTGAACCGGCTGTCAGTTGTCCGAACGACCCGTGTCGTCTAAGATTGGGCGGCCGCATGACGGCGGAAGGGATTCCCGCACGTAAAAATATTTCAGTCATTACAGGCGAGACCTTATGAATCTCTTTCGTACCAAGCCAATCGACGCTAACGCCAGCTCCGGTTTGCGCAAGGTGCTCGGCAGCGTCGATCTGACGCTGATGGGCATCGGCTGCATTATCGGCGCCGGCATCTTCGTATTGACAGGCCAGGCCGCGGCGCTGCACGCCGGGCCGGCAATCGTTATCTCCTTCGGTATAACGGGTATCGCCTGCGCGTTCTCCGCGCTGTCATACGCCGAACTTGCCTCGAGCATCGGCGGGTGCGGCAGCGCGTACGGATACGGCTACGCCTCCCTCGGCGAAATCGTCGGCTGGATCATCGGCTGGGACCTGCTGCTGGAATATGGTCTCGGCGTGGCCACCGTCGCCGTCGGCTGGTCGGGCTATGTCACCGACGCGATCAAGAGCATCGGCTTTACGCTCCCGTACAGCTGGACGCATGCGCCCGGGGTGTGCGCGCCAATCGAGCCCGCGACCAATGTGATGATGACGCAGCCGCTGACCAACGTCGTCGAAACGGCGCAGCAGTGCGGCGCGGTGAATGCGCCGGCAATTATCATTATTCTCTTGCTGGCGGTGCTGCTGGCGGTCGGGGTCAAGGAGAGCGCGCGCTTCAACGCCGTCATGGTCTGCGTCAAGCTGCTCGCGCTGCTGCTGTTCGTTGGCCTGGCGCTCACCAAGGTCAACCCCGAATTCTGGCATCCGTTCATCCCGCCGGTCGGCCCGAACCCGCTCGGCCAAACGGCTTATGGCTGGGGCGGCATCATGACGGGCGCCGCGGTCATTTTCTTCGCCTACATCGGTTTCGACTCTGTAGCCACAGCGGCGGAGGAAACCAAGAATCCGCAGCGCAACGTGCCGATCGGTATTCTCGGCTCACTGGTGATCTGCACGATTCTTTACATGATCGTCTCGGCGCTGCTGACCGGCGTCGTGCCGTTCAAGACGCTGAATGTGGCCTCGCCGGTTGCCAAGGCGGTGCTGGATATCGGTTATAACTGGGGCGCGGCCGCGGTCGCCATCGGCGCTATCGCCGGTTTGTCCACGGTGATGCTGGTACTGTTCTTCGGCCTCACCCGTATTCTGCTGGCGATGTCGCGCGATGGCCTGCTGCCGAACGCGGTGGCCGACGTTAATGAGAAGACGGGCACGCCGGTGCGTATCATCTATATCCTGGGTGTGCTGCTCGCAGTGGTGGCCGGCTTCACGCCGATCGACATTCTGGCGACCCTGGTCAATATCGGCACACTGGCAGCGTTCACGGTGGTCTGCGCCGGCGTGATCGTGCTGCGCTACACGAAGCCGAACATGCCGCGGCCGTTCAAGACGCCGTTGGCCCCGGTTCTGCCGGCGCTGGGTGTTCTGATCAACATCTACATCGCCGCGCATCTGCCGGGCCGCACCTGGATCGCCTTTGCAGTGTGGCTGGTGATCGGGCTCATCGTCTACTTCCTGTACTCGTACAAGCACAGCGAACTACAGACGCAGGAAGAGTCGGCCTGAGGCTGACTGAAAGGCCTCTATGCGCCCCTCGCCGCGCCGCGGCGAGGGGCGTTTTTATTTCCAGGCGTTAACTTTGCGCCAGCCAGGCGCCGGCGAACGCAGCCAGAAAGCCCGCCACAACCGACAGCAGCGCATACGCCATCGCCCCGCCCGGCGCACCATTCCTTACCAGCACCAGGCTTTCCAGCATGTAGGTTGAGAACGTGGTAAAGCCGCCCAGGCCGCCGGTCAGCACTGCCACCCGCAAAGCCGGGCTGATCGACGTCCGCTCGAGACTCCAGAAAAACAGGAACCCGAGCAGAAAACTGCCCAGAACATTGATTGTGAACGTCGCCACCGGCCATTCACGGCCGGCGAACGACTGGATCAGGTGGGTCAGGCCGTAACGGGCACAACATCCGGCTGCGCCGCCGATCGCGACGGCAAGATAATTCGATAGCATTCAACAACTCCTTCCGGCTGATCTTTGTCAGGCTCAGCAGGAGTCATCAGCCCCGGTCGGGGCGGTTCAGGGCGGACTCCATCGCCAGCGCGCAAACTACCTCATTTTCCAATAGGGCGGCAAGAAAAAAAGGGGGCCGGCGGTGCTATAGTAATTGCAGGAAATGCAGGTCCAGCGGATGGACGCGATTAAAATCTGCAAGCTTCAATGGCTGGTTCTGGTTCCACTTGTGGCGGTGCTGCTGGTGGGCTGCGGTTATACCAAGCTGTTGCGCCCAAGCGTCCTCAAGCAGCTCAACCCCGACGTGGTGGCACTGGTCAACGAGCTGCCGGAAGTCGATCATCCCAACGAAGCGATTCTCGGCCGTCTGTTCGTCCACGGCGGCCTGACTCATGCCGACGTCGGGGATGACGGCGTCATGCGGGCGGCCATCCGCGTACCGTTGCAGGAATACATCTGGAAACCGGCCATTATCGTCATGCCCCACGGCGGACGCCTCCAGGTCGATATCAGCAACGATGATGTCGATCATCACATGGCGTTCATGCCGAGCGACGGCGGTCGTCGGATACTCGACTTGCCAGGCCACACCCGCGGGCGGATCGAAATCAACCTGATGGAACCCGGGCTGTACTGGTTCGGCTGCCCGGTCGCGGACCATGCCGGGCGCGGGATGCTGGGGCTGATTGTCGTCAAGGGTTATGTCCCGCCCGCCGCGAGACTGGACCGTCCGCCACAGCCGCAGCCATAACATGAAGCTATTTCGCGCCCTGCTGTTGATCGTCCTGACGGGATTGCTCGCTGGCTGCGGTTCGCTGCCGGAATACCCGCTCACCCAACACGGCAAGCCGTTCAGCGCAATGAACCAGGCGAAGGTGGGATCGGCGCCGCCGGTGACCGCCGATGTCACCAGCGCGCGCATCGCGAGGGCGCGCAGCGAACCGCAAAACTGGCTCACTTACTACGGCGCTTACGACGCGAAGCGGTACAGTCCGCTGGACCAGATCGACACCGGCAACGTGAAGACCCTGCAGCCGGTCTGGGTCTTCCAGGCGGGTGTGATCGGCCTGATCGCAAGTCCTGCGATTTACGCGTTCGAGGCCGCGCCGATCGTGGTCGACGGCGTGATGTTCCTGTCCGGCTGGGATGGCTATGTCTGGGCGCTCGACGCGACCAGCGGCAAGTTGCTGTGGCGTTACCGCGCGCCGATCCCGCTCGATGTGCCGTTGTGTTGCGGCAACGTGAACCGAGGCGTCGCGGTGGTGCGCGGCAAAGTATTCGTCGCGACGCCGAACGGCCATCTGGTGGCATTGGATGCAATCAACGGCGATGTCGTCTGGGAGCAGGTGTTCGCCGATGTCCGGTCGGGCGAGAGCGCGACGGCGGCACCGTTGATCGTCAAGCACGAAGTCATCGTCGGCAGTTCCGGCGGCGAGTATGGCGTTCGCGGCCACATCGACGCGTTCGACGTCCAGACCGGCACGCGGCGCTGGCGGCACTACACGATTCCGAAGCCGGGCCAGCCGGGCTCGAAAAGCTGGCGGAAACCGGGTGCATGGGAGCGCGGCGGCGGCTCCACCTGGATTACCGGCTCCTACGATCCGGAACTGGATCTGCTTTATTGGAGCACGGGCAACCCGTCGCCGGACTTCGACGGCGGTGCCCGCCCGGGCGCTAACCTGTTTACGGATTCGGTCATTGCGCTGGATCCCGATACCGGAGAGCAGCGCTGGTACTACCAGTTCACGCCGCATGACGTCTGGGACTACGACGGCATCAGCGAAAACATTCTGTTCGATCTCAACGGCCGCAAACTGCTGGCTCACTTCGACAAAAACGGCTACCTGTTTATCCTTGATCGACGCGACGGCGAGCTGGTGCGCGTGACGCCATTCGGCGCACCGACCTGGGGGGAGATCGACCGGCAAACGGGTGACGTGACAGTGCGTCTGACGCCGACGCCGCAAGGCACCGAGATCTGCCCCGGTCCCGCCGGTGCCAAGGAGTGGCCCCATGCCGCTTACAGTCCGCAGACGCGGTTGTTTTACGTGCCGACGATCGACGCGTGCGGCACCTACAAGACTTTTCCGACTCCATTTGCAGAAGGTATGGCGTACTGGGGCGGCGACGCGCCGGTCGCGCCGTCACAGGTGCAGGGCGGCGATCTCAAGGCGATCGATCCATCCACCGGCGATGTCGTCTGGCGCTGGCACGGCAGGAACCCGATGGTGTCATCGGTGCTGGCTACTGCCGGGGGATTAGTCTTTGCCGGCGAGCCGACTGGCGAATTCAATGCGTACGATGCCCGCACCGGCCGGCTTCTCTGGCAATTTCAAACCGGCAGCGGGATACACAGCAGCCCGGTTACCTTCAGTGTGGACGGCAAGCAGTACATCGCGGTTGCGTCGGGTTGGGGCGGCTGGGTCAAAGGCTTCGCGCCGGAGCTGTACGGCGCCAGCCGTGGCGGGGCGTTGTTCGTATTCGCGCTGCCGTAACGGGCGCATCAAGGCCAGGCGTACATGCCGCTGGCGACGGCTTGAATACTCTCACTATCTGAAAATACGCGGCGTGGTTCAGCGCCTGACGGGGCGCTTGGCGAGCTTGCGCTGCAACGTGCGCCGGTGCATGTTCAACGCCCGTGCGGTAGCCGAGATATTGCCGTCGTGCGATTGCAGTACGCGTTGGATGTGCTCCCATTCCAGCCGGCGCACCGAAGGCGGTTCCT
>DASSNT010000021.1:0-30785 GCA_035701285.1 Gammaproteobacteria bacterium
CCCGACAAGGGCGCGACCAAGCCCTACCGGCTGCTGGCGAAAAGCATGGAGGACACCGGCCGCGCCGGCATCGCCACCTGCGTGATCCGCGGCAAGGAGTACCTGATCGCGATTCTGTCCAGCCGCGGCATCCTGCGTGCCGAGATCCTGCGCTTCGCCGACGAGCTGCGCACGCCGGACGACGTCGGCCTGCCCGAACCCGCCAAGCCGGACGCGGCCGCGGTCAGGCGCATCGAGAAGGCGATCCAGTCGAACAGCCGAAAGACGCTCGACGACAAGCAGATGGTGGACGCGCGGGCCGAGCGCATCCTGAAACGGGTGGACGAGAAGCTCAAGCGTGGCGAGGACGTTATTCACGATCCCGGTTACGACGAAGCCGAGGCCGACGACGAGGCGGAGGCCACCGAGCCGGTGGACCTGATGGCGGTGCTCAAGGCGAGTTTGGAGCAGGAAACCGACGGCAGCGGCGAAGCGCGCCGGAAGCGGCAGGCGGGGAAGCACAAGCGCGATGGCCATGCGAAGCCCCCGGCGCGCTCCCGCGACGAGCTGTACGAGCAGGCGCAAAAGCTGGATATTCCAGGCCGCAGCAAGATGAATAAAACCGATCTGGCAAAGGCGATCAAGGCCGCCGGACGCCACTAGGGTATTCTCTAGTCTGATTTCCGCGCCGATCTCGCTACAATTGACGGCCTTTTCAGAGAAAACGTGCGCCCATTGGTGTCACATTCGCGGGGAGCATCCCACAATGGGCGGCGCATGGACGGGCCGCTCCAATTCTTTGCTCGACAGCGGGCGAGGGCGGGCCTGCTTTGTGTTCTGATGGCGTTGCGGGGCGGTCAAACACGATGAGCGCGCAAATCGGCGCGGCACCGACGCGGGGGGACATGAAACACGTTACTCCCGCCGATATTCTCGTTGTCGACGACAACAAATCCAATCTGGCGGCGATCGAGGTGGCGCTGGGCGATCTGGGGCGGCGGCTGGTGAAAGCCCAGTCCGGCGCCGAGGCGCTGCGCAAGCTTCTGGAACACGACTTCGCCCTCATTATTCTCGACGTGCAGATGCCGGGCATGGACGGCTTCGAGACGGCGCGGCTGATCCGCGGACGCAAACGCAGCCGCCACGTGCCGATCATCTTCGTCACCGCCTACACCCGCGAGGACCGCGACATCCTGCAGGGCTACCGCCTGGGCGCGGTCGATTTCCTGTTCAAGCCGATCGTGCCGGAAGTGCTGCGCGCCAAGGCCGAGGTGTTCGTCGATCTGCAGGACCGCACGACGGAAGTCCAGCTCCAGGCCGAGCGGCTGCGCGAGCTGGAGCGCCTGGAAGCCGAGCGGCGCATTGTCGTCGAGCGCGAGCGTTGGGAGGCCGAGCGGCTGCGCCAGGAAAGCCGCAACAAGGACCAGTTTCTCGCCGTGCTGGCGCATGAACTGCGCAACCCGCTGTCGCCGATCGTGACCGGCATCAAGCTGTTGGAGAAGTATGGCCGCGAGCACGACGGCCTGAACCGCGTCCGGGAAATGATGGACCGCCAGTCGGCCCACCTGATTCGCCTGATCGACGATCTGCTCGACGTGGCGCGCATTTCCAGCGGCAAGATCAATGTCGAGATCAAGCACGTTGACGTGAGCGAATCGCTCAAGCAGGCCGCCGACAGCGTCGAAAGCCTGCTGGCCGAGAAGGAGCACAAGCTGACAATTGCGCCGATTGCGGAAGCGATTACGGTCGCGGCCGATGCCGACCGCCTGACCCAGGTCATCTCTAACCTGCTCAACAACGCCGTCCGCTACACCGACAAGGGCGGCCGCATTGAGTTGAGTTGCGAGCGCGACGGCGACGAAGCCGTAATTCGGGTCACCGACAACGGCCAGGGCATTTCCGAGGAAATGCGCGAGAAAATCTTTGAGCAGTTCGTGCAGGGCGACACCCGCGGGCGCGGCCTGGGGCTCGGCCTGGCGCTGGTGCAGCGGCTGGTGGCCATGCATGGCGGCCGGGTGCGCGCCGACAGCGCCGGTCTCGGCCGCGGCAGTACGTTCACGGTCTGGATTCCGCTGGCGGACACGGCGGCCGCAAAGGTCGCGAAGCAGCCGCGCGAGGCGCGGGAAGAGACCGGGCCGCTGAAGATCGTGCTGATCGAAGACGAAGCCGACATTCGCGACAGCGTCGCCGCGCTGCTGGAAAGCTGGGGCCACACCGTCAAGGCGGCGCCCGACGGCGACCACGGCGTCGAACTGATTTTTTCACACAAGCCGGACGTGGCGATCATCGACATCGCGATGCCCGGAATGGATGGCTACATGGTAGCCCGCAAGGTGCGGGAACAGACAGATCATGATGGCATGCGGCTGATCGCGATGACCGGATTCGGTCGCGATGAGGATCGGGAGCGCGCATTCGAAGCTGGATTTAATGAGCATATTACAAAACCGGCACAACCGGAGGCCCTGCGGGGGGCACTGAGGAGATATAAAGATGGCAGCAGTAACCGCGGAATCAGTGCGTAAACAGGGACGCGACAATCTGACACAACGCCAGATCCTGGCAGGCTTGCGCGCGCTCAAGCGCGGCGAGTTCGACTTTCGCCTGCCGGACGACTACGCCGGCATCGACGGCGAGATTGCGGCGACATTCAATGAACTGATCAGCGAGATCGACGACCGCTGCGAAGATCTCGGCCGGCTGCGCGTCACCGTCGGCAAGGAAGGTCACACCCGCCAGCGCTGGCAACCTTCAGCGGCGCTGGGCGGCTGGTCCAGTTTCGTCACCCACATCAATACGATGCTCGACGATATCACGTCGCATACCGATGAAATGGCGCGCGTCATTTCGTCGGTGGCGCAGGGCGACCTGACGCAGAAGATCGAGATCGACCCCGCCGAAGGCCAGGTGCAGGGCACGTTCCTGAAAGACGCCAAGGCGGTCAACGACATGGTGGACCAGCTCGCGCGCTTCAACTCCGAGGTGACGCGCGTCGCCCGCGAAGTGGGCGTCAACGGCAAGCTGGGCGCGCAGGCCGACGTGCCGGGCGTGTCCGGCGACTGGAAAGAACTGACCGAGAACGTGAACCTGATGGCGTCGAACCTGACGGCGCAGGTGCGCGAAATCGCCCGCGTGACCACGGCCGTGGCGCAGGGCGATTTGACCAAGACCGTCAACATCGAGGTGAAGGGCGAAATTCTCGAGCTGAAAAACACCATCAACACGATGGTCGAGCAGCTCGGCTCGTTTGCCGACGAGGTGAGCCGCGTGGCGCGCGAGGTGGGTACCGAGGGTCGCCTCGGCGGCCAGGCGCAGGTGGAAGGCGTTTCGGGCGTGTGGCGCGAGCTGACCGAGAATGTGAACTCGATGGCGAACAACCTGACCGACCAGGTGCGTGACATCGCGGAGGTCACCACCGCGGTGGCGAACGGCGACCTGTCGCGCAAGATTACGGTGGAAGTGAAAGGCGAAATCCGTGAGCTGAAACTCACCATTAACGCGATGGTGGACTCGCTGTCCTCGTTCGCGGACGAGGTGACCCGTGTGGCGCGCGAAGTGGGTACCGAGGGCGTGCTCGGCGGCCAGGCCGTGGTGCGCGACGTATCGGGCATCTGGAAAGAGCTCACCGACAACGTGAATTCGATGGCGACCAACCTGACCAACCAGGTGCGTAACATCGCCGAGGTATCGATCGCGGTGGCGAACGGCGACCTGTCCAGAAAGATCACGGTGGACGCGCAAGGCGAGGTCCAGGACCTGAAGACGACCATCAACCTGATGGTGGACCAGCTCAATGCATTCTCCGCCGAGGTGACGCGTGTCGCGCGCGAGGTGGGCGTGGAAGGCAAGCTCGGCGGCCAAGCGGAAGTCGCCGGTGTGCAGGGCATCTGGGAAGAGCTCACCGAAAACGTGAACCTGATGGCGACGAACCTGACTAACCAGGTGCGCGACATCGCCGAGGTCACGACCTCGGTGGCCAAGGGCGACCTGTCGCGCAAGATCGCGGTGGACGCGCGCGGCGAGATTCTCGAACTGAAAAACACCGTCAACACGATGGTGGACCAGCTCTCGTCGTTCGCCGCGGAGGTAACGCGGCTCGCGACCGACGTGGGCGTGGAAGGCAAGCTCGGCGGCCAGGCCGACGTGCGCGGCGTGTCCGGCACCTGGCGCGACCTGACCGACGCCGTGAACTCGATGGCGAACAACCTCACCGACCAGGTACGCAACATTTCCGAAGTCGCAACCGCGATTGCGGAAGGCGACCTGCACAAGAAGATCGTCGTGGATGCGAAGGGCGAGATTCTCGGCCTGAAGAACACGTTCAACACGATGGTCGACCAGCTTGATTCGTTCGCCGCCGAGGTGACGCGGGTGGCGCGCGACGTGGGTACGGAAGGCAAGCTCGGCGGCCAGGCGTCGGTCGAGGGCGTGCGCGGCACCTGGAAGGAGCTCACCGACAACGTGAACCTGATGGCGTCTAACCTGACGTTCCAGGTCCGCGACATCGCGCAGGTGTCGTCCGCCATCGCGCAGGGCAACCTGGGCCGGAAGATCACGGTAGAAGTGCGCGGCGAGCTGCTCGAACTGAAGAACACGATCAACACGATGGTCGACCAGCTCTCCTCCTTCGCCGACGAGGTGACGCGCGTGGCGCGCGACGTGGGCGTGGAAGGCAAGCTCGGCGGTCAGGCCGAGGTGCGCGGCGTATCCGGCATCTGGAAGGAGCTGACCGACAACGTCAACCTGATGGCGTCGAACCTGACCAACCAGGTGCGCGACATCGCGCAGGTCACCACCGCGGTCGCGAACGGCGACCTGTCGCGGCAGATCACCGTGGAGGTGAAAGGCGAGATTCTCGAGCTGAAGAACACCATCAACACGATGGTCGACCAGCTCTCCTCCTTCGCCGACGAGGTGACGCGCGTGGCGCGCGAGGTGGGCACCGAGGGCATCCTCGGCGGCCAGGCGCAGGTGCGCGGCGTGTCGGGTACCTGGCGCGAGCTGACCGACAACGTGAACACGATGGCCGACAACCTCACCGAGCAGGTGCGCGGCATCGCGCGCGTGGTGACGGCGGTGGCCGACGGCGACCTGAAACAGAAACTGCAACTGCAGGCGAGCGGCGAAATCGCGACGCTGGCCGCGACGATTAACGACATGACCGACACGCTGTCGCGATTCGCCGACCAGGTGTCGGGCGTGGCGCGCGACGTGGGCGTCGAGGGCAAGCTGGGCGGCCAGGCGGACGTGCCGGGCGCCGCCGGCATCTGGCGCGACCTCACCAACAACGTGAACGAACTGGCGGGTAACCTGACCTTGCAGGTGCGCGCGATCGGCGACGTGGCGACGGCCGTGACCAAGGGCGACCTGACCCAGGCGATCGACGTCGAGGCGCGCGGCGAGGTCGCATTCCTGAAAGACAACATCAACCAGATGATTCGCACACTGCGCGAAACCACGCGCGCCAACCACGAGCAGGACTGGCTGAAGACCAACCTGACGCGCTTCACCCGCATGCTGCAGGGCCAGCGCGACCTGCTGACCGTGGCGCAGCAGGTGCTGTCCGAACTGGTCGAGGTGGTGGATGCGCAGTATGGCGCGTTCTACATGGCGCAGCGCGACAACGACGACAATGTCATCCTCAACCTGTTCGCCTCCTACGCCTACACCGAGCGCCAGGGGCTGGCGCGCAGCTTCCGGCTCGGCGAGGGTATGGTCGGCCAGGCCGCGTTCGAGAAAGAGCGCATCATGATTCTCGACGTGCCGACCGACTATGTCGCCATTGCCTCGTCGCTGGGCGAAGCCAGCCCGCGCAATATTGCAGTGGTGCCGATTCTGTTCGAGTCGGAGGTCAAGGGCGTCATCGAGCTGGCGACCTTCCGCCAGTTCACACCGACGCAGCTCGACTTCATCGACCAGTTGCTGGAGAGTCTCGGCATCGTGGTCGCGACGATTGAAGCAACAATGCGGACCGATCAGCTCCTGATCCAGTCGCAGAGCATGGCGGAAGAGTTGCAGCAGCAACAGGACGTGCTGCAGCGCACCAACGAAGAGCTGGAGGAAAAGGCCCGCCAGCTCACCAGCCAGAAAGACGAGGTCGAGCGCAAGAACCGCGAAGTCGAGCTGGCGCGCCAGGAACTCGAAGAAAAAGCCGAACAGCTCGCACTGACGTCGAAGTACAAATCGCAGTTCCTCGCCAACATGTCGCACGAGTTGCGCACGCCGCTGAACAGCCTGCTGATTCTGTCGCGCCAGCTCGCCGAAAACGTGCAGAAGAACCTCGACGCCAAGCAGATCGAATACGCCGAAACGATCTACCAGTCCGGCGCCGATCTGCTGGCACTGATCAACGAGATTCTCGACCTGGCGCGTATCGAATCGGGCACGATCGCGATCGACGCCACCGAGATTCAGTTTGCGGTGCTGGAAGAATACGTCGACCGCTCGTTCCGCCAGCTCGCCGAAGAAAAGGGACTGGCGCTCAACATCGATATCGACGAGCACCTGCCGGCGACGATCGCCACCGACGACATGCGACTGCGCCAGATTTTGCGCAACCTGTTGTCCAACGCGATCAAATTTACCGACAAAGGTTCCGTCGACCTGCGCGTGAAGGCGCTGACGCCGGACAAGCGGGGTCGCCCGATGGTGGCGTTCTCGGTCATCGACACCGGCATCGGCATCGACCCGGACAAGCATCAGATCGTGTTCGAGGCATTCCAGCAGGCGGACGGCGGCACTAGCCGCAAGTACGGCGGCACCGGCCTGGGCCTCGCGATCAGCCGCGAAATTGCGCAGTTGCTGGGCGGCGACCTGTCGATCAAGAGCAAGCTCGGCGAAGGCAGCACGTTCACGCTGGTGCTGCCGCTGCACTACCCCCACTCCGAATCGACTGGGTCACGGGCGACGGGAACCACCATCGATGCCACCAGCTTCCAGTTGCTCGAAGACAGCGAGCCGCGGCCGGCCCTGCCGGCGCTGCGGCAGATCGAAGACGACCGCGGCCGCATCGGCGATAACGATCGCGTGCTGCTGATCATCGACAGCGACGAGACGATCGCGCGCACACTGCTCGCGGTCGCCCGCAAGCGCAGCTTCCGCGCAGTAGTCGCCCTGACGGGCTTCGATGCCATGCAACTGGCGCGCAGCCTGCAACCGGACGCGATCACCCTCGACATCAAGCTCGCCGACATGGACGGCTGGGTGCTGCTCGATCGCCTGAAGCGCGATCCGGACACGCGCCACATTCCTGTCACCGTGCTGGCGGACAATCACGACGAACGCCGGGCGCTTTACAACGGCGCGGCGGCGGCGCTGAAAAAGCCGTTGAACAAAGCGGCGCTCGACAAGGTGCTGAGCGGTGTACAGGATTTTCTCAAGCGCCGCGAGAAGCAACTCCTGGTGGTTGCCAACGCCAGACGGCACTCGGAGATTGCCGATGTGATCGGCAACGACGACGTGACGACCGTCACAGTCACCGACTCCGCCAGGGCGCTCGAGACGCTGAAGAGCGACGGGCCGTTCGAGTGCGTCGTACTGGACATCACCTCCGCGCCCGCCGATGCATTCGACCTGTTGCGCGCCTTCAACGATGACGAAGCGTACCGCCGTTTGCCGGTGGTCGTGCTGCTCGAGGGCGTCAAGCTCTCGGCCGACCAGCGGGACGAACTGCGCCAGCTCAGCGAAGGCCTGGTGGTGAAACCGGTCGACTCGCCGGAAAGCCTGCTGAGCGAGACCACGATGTTCCTGCATCGCGCCGAGGCCGACTTGTCCGAAGACAAGTGCCAAATGCTCCGCAGCCTCGCGCAGAAGGATCCGGCGTTGGCGGACAAGAAGGTGCTGGTCGTCGATGACGACGTGCGCAACATCTTTGCGATCACCGCGGTGCTCGAAGGCCACGCGATGGAAGTGCTGTACGCCGAACACGGTCACCAGGCGCTGGCGATGCTCGGCGACCACACCGATGTGGATGCGGTGCTGATGGACATCATGATGCCGGAAATGGACGGCTACGAAGCCACCCGCCGCATCCGCGACCAGGAAGACAAAAAGGACCTGCCGGTGATCGCGCTGACGGCCAAAGCAATGAAGGGCGACCGGGAAAAATGCATCGAAGCCGGGGCATCCGACTACATCACCAAGCCGGTCGATCCGGATCAGCTCATCTCGCTGCTGCGCGTCTGGTTGTATCATCCGTAACCGATCTCTCCCCTCTTCTTTAGGGAGAGGGGAGTAAGAATCCGTTACAATGGGCGATATGGATAAGGACGCTTCCAACCAAACCCATTTCGGATTTCAACAGGTCCCGGTCGGCGAAAAAGCGCGCCGCGTCGGCGCCGTGTTCGATTCCGTTGCCGGGCGCTACGACCTGATGAACGACCTGATGTCGTTCGGACTGCACCGGCTGTGGAAGCGGTTCACGCTGACGCAAACCGGCCTGCGCCCCGGCGGCCGCGCATTGGACATTGCCGGCGGCACCGGCGACATCGCCCGCGGCCTGGCACGCCAGGTGGGTGAGTCCGGCCGTGTGACGATGGCCGACATCAACCGTTCGATGCTGACACAGGGCCGTCGGCGGCTGGTCGATGCCGGCTTTGGCACGCGTATTGCGCTTTGCCAGGCCAACGCCGAAGCGCTGCCATTCCAGGACGACCATTTCGACTGCGCGACGATTGCCTTCGGGCTGCGCAATGTCACTGACAAGGACGCCGCGCTGGCGAGCATGTTCCGCGTGCTGCGTCCGGGCGGCCGACTGCTGGTGCTGGAATTTTCGCAGCCGACCGTATCGGCGGTGGAACCGTTCTACGATCTTTACTCGTTCAAAGCGCTGCCGTGGCTCGGCAAGATTGTTGCACACGACGAGGCGAGCTATCGTTATCTGGCCGAGTCGATCCGCATGCACCCCGACCAGGCCACGCTCAAGCAGATGATGCAGGACGCGGGCTTCGAGCAGTGCCGCTATTTCAATTTGAGCGGTGGCATCGTCGCCCTGCACGTCGGATACAAGATCTGAAAAATGGAATAATCATGCAGGAACAGGGACTTCACGCATCACCAGCTACTGAAAGCGCCGTACCGACCGGCGGCCGCGCGCCGGCGCCGATTGCCGGCGTTATCGATCGCGCACTGAACGCTTATTTGCGCCGCCTCGACGACCCGGAGCGCAGCCTCAACGGCCTTGCCGGCCGGGTGCTGATCGTCGAACTGCGCGATCTTGGCTGGACGTTTCAGATTATCTTTTCAATCGACCGGCTGCATGTGCGCGGGCGCGGTGAGCTGCCGCCCGACACGCGGCTGGTCGGTACCGTTATCGCTTTCGGGAGCGCGGCCGCGCGGGGCTTTCGCGGCTTGCCGGAGGGCATCGAAGTACACGGGGACGCGGAACTCGCGCAGCGGTTCACCCGGCTGCTCGCCGAGGCGGACATCGATTGGGAGGAAGCACTGGCGCGGCGGATCGGCGATTTCCCGGCCCATCAGGTCGGCCGGCTGACACGCGGTGTCGGCAACTGGAGCCGACGCGTTGTCGACACGCTGACCGCGGACGTGGGCGAATATCTGAAAGAAGAGGCGCGCTATCTTCCGAGCCGCGTCGAAATCGATGCCTTCCTGAGCGACGTCGACAGCCTGCGCAATGACTGCGACCGGCTGGAGGCGCGCCTGAAACGCATCGAAAGTTCTTCTTCCCTCTCCCGTCAGGGAGAGGGTTAGGGTGAGGGGAGATATAATCGCGCCGCCAGGCGGCGCACACCACCCCTCATCCCAACCCCGGATCAAGTCCGGGGCATAAGAAATGGGAACAGTCGAAACGTGATCACCCCCCGCCAAGCGCTGCGCTTGCTGCAAATCAACCTTGTGCTGGCCCGCTACGGGCTCGACGAGCTGATTCTGGCGCTGCACATTCTGCGGCCGGTTCGGTTTTTGCTGTACCTGTCACCGTGGCGCTGGTTCAAAACCTTCAAGCACCCGCCGGCTGTGCGGCTGCGTCTTGCGCTCGAAGACCTCGGGCCGGTGTTCATCAAGTTCGGCCAGGCGTTGTCAACGCGCCGCGACCTGCTGCCGCCCGATTTCGCCGCTGAACTCGCCCGCCTGCAGGACAACGTGCCGCCGTTCCCGGGCCCCGACGCGCGCGTGCTGATCGAAACGGCGCTGGGCGAATCGGTCGACACCATTTTTCGCGATTTCGAGGAATCGCCGCTTGCCTCCGCGTCGATCGCGCAGGTGCACGCCGCGACGCTGCACGACGGCACCGCCGCCGTCGTGAAGGTACTCCGGCCGGACATCGGCAAGACGATACGCAGCGACATCGACGTGCTGTACCTGCTTGCCGACCTGGCGTCGCGCTACTGGCATGAAAGCCGGCGTCTGCGGCCGATCGAGATCGTCGCCGAATACGAAAAGACGCTGTTCGACGAACTCGACCTGATGCGTGAGGCGGCGAACGCCTCGCAACTGCGACGCAACTTTCTCGATTCCGACGAGCTGTACGTGCCCGAAGTCTACTGGGACTACATTCGCCGCAACGTGATGGTCATGGAGCGCGTCGGCGGCATCCCCATCAGCAATGTCGAGGCGCTGCATGCAGGCGGCGCGAATATGCAGGTGCTGGCCGAGCGCGGGGTGGAAATCTTCTTCACCCAGGTGTTCAAGCACAACTTCTTCCACGCCGACATGCACCCGGGCAACCTGTTCATCGACCTCGCCGAGCCGCAGTCGCCGCGTTACATCGCCGTCGATTTCGGCATTATGGGCTCGCTCAGTCCCAGCGATCAGCAGTATCTCGCGCACAACTTTCTCGCGTTTTTCAATCGCGACTACCGCCGCGTCGCCGAGCTGCACGTCGAATCGGGCTGGGTGCCGCAGGGCACGCGCGTCGACGAATTCGAAGCCGCGATCCGCAGCGTCTGCGAGCCGATCTTCAACCGGCCGTTGAAGGATATTTCGTTCGGTCAGCTGCTCGTCCGGCTGTTCCAGACCGCGCGCCGCTTCAACATGGAAGTGCAGCCGCAGCTCGTGCTGCTGCAAAAAACGCTGCTGAACATCGAAGGCATCGGCCGCGACCTCTACCCGGAACTGGATTTGTGGCGCACGGCCAAGCCGTTCTTCGAAGACTGGATGCGCGACCAGGTCGGGCCGCTGTCGGTGCTGAAAGAAGCAAAAAACGACGCGCCGATGATGATGCAGATGCTCAAGGATCTGCCGGAAACGCTGCACGACGCGCTCGACCAGGCGCGCCGCGGCACGATGAATATCCAGTTCAGAAGCCCCGAACTGACCGAAGTCAAACAACGCATCGAACGCGTCGAACGACGCATGTTCGGGGCGGTGGCTGCCACCGGCTTTCTGATCGCGGGCGCGCTATTGCTCGCGCTGCAGTTCCAGCCGCTATGGGTTGGCGCGGGCTCCGCCGGCATTGGCGGCGTTATCCTGCTGCTGAGCTGGATGCGAGGCTAGGCCTGCAGCAATTTTCGCCGGTGGCGCGTGCTTCGACTGCCGGGCAATGATTTCCCTTACCGGCACCAGCCGCACACCGGCGGCTTCAAGCCGCGGCAACTGTTCCTTCAGGACGCGCAGCGTCACCGGGTACGGATGACCGATCGCAATCGCCGTCCCACGGCGTTTCGCGATCGCGATCAGCCGCTGCAGTTGCCGCGCGACCGCCTCCGGTTTTTGTACGTCGTCGAGAAACACATCGCGCCAGGTCGCGGGCACGCCGTGTTCACGCGCAATTTCATAGGCGACCGTGCGAGCGGTCGTCCGACTGTCGACGTAAAACAGCGACGGCGACTGGCTGAGCACGTCCATCAACCACCCCATGTCCCCGGGATGCTGCGTTATCAGGCTGCCCATGTGATTGTTGACGCCGTCGGGGGCCGGAATGGCGGCCAGGTCGGCGCGCAGCGTGGAAACGAATTCGCGTCGGGTCATCGGCAGTGTCAGTCCGCCCGGACCCAGTTTTTCGTGGTGCACGGCCTCCAGCGGCAGGTGCAACAGCACTTCCTTGCCGGCTTCGTGGGCCTGGCGGGCAAGGTTGGCGGCATAAGGCGTATGCGGCAGGAACGCGCAGGCGACCGGCCCCGGCAACGCGATGGCGCGCTCGTCGAGCACCCGGTTGTTGCCGAGGTCGTCGATGATGACCGCGACGACGGGATTATTGGCCGCTGCGGCAGGCGGAGCCAGGACAAGCAAAGCCAGCGCTGCGCAGAGTGGAAAAGTCAGGCGCATGCGGCATTGTACCTGCCGTTGTGCTACCGAAGCAGAAGAATCCCCCCTCCGGCTCACCCTTCGGCCTGCGGCCGCAAAGGGGAGTATAAGAAAATGGATGCGCAAGCCGCTTGGCCCTCCCCTTTGCTCGCGAAGCGAGGAAGGGGGAGTTGGAGGGGGATTTCTTATTGCGGTCCGTCGGGCGGCTCGTAGGTACCAAACGTAAACGAATACAACCGCACGCCGTCCGGCACGATGAAGCGAATCGTGTGCCGCCCATACGGTGCACGGTTGGCGATCGGCCAGTACAGGCGCGGTTCGGTCACCGTCATCCACGTCTTGCCGTTGTTGAACTCGATGTCCTGGCCGCGAAACCGCGGCGGAATCGGCTGGGCGTCGAGTGTCACTTCGATGCGCTTCGGCTCGTCCGCCGTGTCCATCACGACGTACGCTGCCTGCGCCTGATAACTCAGCCCGAACGCGCCGCCGCCGACGCTTTCGACGTAGTCGTGGGTCCCGCGCCATTGGCCGTCGAGGTAGACCTGATCTTCGTCGAGTGTCGACGGCATGTCGAACGCAACGGTTTGGCCGGCCTTTGGCTGGGCCTTATTGCCGAGCGGCTTCCGCAGAAAGCCGGGGCCGGCGTACAGCTCTTCAGTTTGCGGCTCGCCGGATGGAATCAGCTCCAGCCTCGGATCGAGCGGCCGGTCCGGCGGCAAGTTCTTGTGGCCCGCCAGCTCGAGCTGGTGGCGAATGGCGCGCTCCTCTTCCTCGTAATTCCCTTCGCCGAACTGGCGATAGACGATCTCGCCCTGCGGATTGATCAGGTACTTGCCCGGCCAGAAGTGGTTGCCGAAGTTGCGCCAGACCTTCATGTTGGCGTCCATCAGGATCGGGTAGCTCAAGCCTTCGCGCCGCACGCCGATCAGCACGTTTTCCGGCACGCCCTCGACTTTGAACTCCGGGCTGGCGACGCCGATGATGACGAGGCCGTGGTCCTTGTAGCGTTGCCAGTAGACTTCATCGAATGGATTGGCGCGAATGCAGTTAATGCAGGTGTAGGTCCAGAAGTCGATCAGGATGACCTTGCCCTGCTTTTCTAGTTCCTGCAGATCGAGCGGCTCCGAGTTGATCCAGCCGCCCTCGGGCGGCACCTGGTGAACCGTCGGCACGAGATGCTCGCGGTTCGCGAACAGGCGTTCGGTGGCATTCACGGCGGGGCCCGCCGGATTCTCCTGCTCTTTGTTGCCCAGCAGGCTCTTCGGCGCGGGCGTCGCACCGGTAATCGGCAACAGGTAATAGCGCACGACGGGCACGGTTTCATAGGCGATCGCACCCGCGGCCACGATGACCAGAATGACGATAACCGCGATGTTCAGCGTGCGTTTGATGTTGTCACCATTTGAACCGTGGCCGGAGCCGGAATAACCTGTTCTCAAGCATGATGCTGAGGAGGATGGCAGATGCGCCTTCAATCAATAATAGCAGTTGTCCTGGCACTTGCAGTTAGCGGCTGCGCTTCCGCGCCTGAAACCGTACGAGCCGACAAGGGTGACGGTTCACGCCGGGCACCGCTGTTGATCTACCGGACCATGAACAATCTGAATGGACGGCAGGACGCCGGCTCGTATTTTCGAATCGGCTTCGCGAACCAGTCGCAGCGGGTCATCAAGCAAGTGACATTTTCCCTCGCGCTGTATTCGCGCGGCCTTCCGGACAAGTTCAGGATGCCTTTGACCGAGCCGGTCGAAGTTACGGCGAAGGGAACGTTCCTGCCCGGCGAGCGCTACCATGTTGACGCAATGAAGTGGTCGGGCGCCGCTTACGACGGATCATATTGCGCGAAGATCGTCGGAATGAAAATATCGTTCGGTACTGAGCGTCTTTTGGTAGGGAAGAAAGATCTTGAGCCGTATTTTGCGCCAGGCGTCGATAGAAATTGCTGGAACATGCACGTACCGGTTCCCGATGCAGCCGTCGGTTTCGATTACTGAGCGCACCATCGTGCCGGATCCACCGGCTCCTTGTTGTGGCGGATTTCGAAGTAGAGCGCCGGCTGCGCCTGTCCACCGCTGTCGCCGAGCGCTGCGACGGTTTCGCCGGCGCCCACCCAGTCGCCGACTTCCTTGTACAGACTCTGGTTGTGTGCGTAGAGGCTCAGATAGCCGCCGCCGTGGTCGATGATCAGCAGCAGGCCGAAGTGCGGCAGCCAGCCGGCGTAGACGACGCGGCCGTGGGCGATGGCGTGGACCGGCGCGCCGGCCTGCCCGCCGATGAGCACGCCCTGCCAGTGGAGCCGGCCGTCGGCGCGCAGTGAATCGTAGGTGGCAAGATGGGGCCCTGCTACCGGCCAGTTGAGCTTGCCGCGCAGTGATGCGAACGACTGGCTGTCGAGATCGCTGGGAATATCGGACAGCGCGCGGGTCAGCTTTTCGATCAGTCGTTTGAGCTGCTGCTCGCTTCGCTTGAGTTCGGCGAGCTCGGCATGGTTGTGGCTGATTGATGCGTCGACCTTGGCCAGCACCGCCTGGCGCGCGTCGCGGCGCTCTTCGATGTTCGCGAGCGACGCCTGACGCTGCTCCTTCAGGTCGGCCAACTGCTCGATTTTCGCCCCGATGCCTTTCTTCAACTCGGCGAGCCGGGCGAGGCGGGCGTTGAAGTTCTGGACGCGCGCGGTGCGGGCACGGTTGAAGTAGTCGTAATAGGCGAGCATCCGCTGCACCTGCGCCGGGTCTTCCTGGTTCAGGATCAGCTTGAGCCGGTCTTCGTTGCCGGCGACGTAGGCGGCGCGGATTTGCGCGGCCAGCGCGGCTTTTTCAGCATCGAGCTGCTGCTGCTCGCTCGCCTGTTGCCGCTTCAGCTCGACGAGCCGGGCGTTCGCCGCGTCGATGCTTCGGTTGGTGTCGCGCAGCGCCGATTGTGCCTTGCCC
Organism: Gammaproteobacteria bacterium; assembly: GCA_035701285.1. Lineage (GTDB taxonomy): Bacteria > Pseudomonadota > Gammaproteobacteria > Natronospirales > DASSBR01 > DASSBR01. The sequence continues at coordinate 15,111 of DASSNT010000021.1, forward strand.
AGCGCGCGCTCGATATCGCGCAACTCCTCGGTCAGTTCGCCGCGCCGCCCGACGGCGGTGTCCAGCGTCTTTTCGACCGCCGCGATTCGGGCCTTGATCACCGCCAGTTCGCGTTTCTTCGCCGCCGTCCGATCGTTTCCGCCGGCCGCGAAGGCGCTCGCGCTGAAGACCGCTGCCAGAACAAGCAGCGCAATGCGGCCGCCGATGTGCGTCATCCGGCCTCGGGCGTCACCAGGGCGTGACCGGTCATTTCATCCGGCGCGTCGACCCCAAGCAGGGCCAGCAGCGTGGGCGCGACGTCGGCCAGCACGCCGTCCTCGACAGACGCTTTGCCGCCCACATACAGCAGCGGCACCGGCCCCGTGGTGTGCGCGGTGTGTGGCTGCTCGGTCTGCGGATCGCGCATCATTTCGACGTTGCCGTGGTCGGCGGTCACCAGCAGCGCGCCGCCGACCGCATCCAGCGCCGCGACAATCCGGCCGAGCGCGGTATCCACCGCTTCGACGGCCTTGACGGCCGCGCCGAAGTCGCCGGTGTGGCCGACCATGTCGGCATTGGCGTAGTTGCAGATGATCAGATCGTAGTGACCGCCGGCGATCGCCTCGACCAGCCGGTCGGTTAGTTCAACCGAACTCATCTCCGGCTGGTGGTCGTAGGTCGCGACCTTGGGCGACGGGATCAACGTGCGGTCTTCGCCGGGGTACGGGCGCTCTTCGCCGCCGTTGAAGAAAAACGTGACGTGCGCGTATTTTTCGGTTTCGGCAATACGGAGTTGCTTCAAACCCTGCTGCGCGACGATTTCGCCGAGGATGCGCTTCGGCGTTTCCGGCGCGAACGCGACCGGGATGTCGAAGTCGCGGTGATACTGCGTGAGGCTGACGAAGCTCGCCAGTTGCGGGCGTACTCGGCGTTCGAAGCCGTCGAAATCGTCCTCGATGAAGGCGCGGGTGAGCTGGCGGGCGCGGTCGCTGCGAAAGTTCATGAAAATGATCGCGTCGCCGTTGCCGACGGTTGCCGGCTTGCCATCCGCCGGCACGATGCGGGTGGCGGCGACGAATTCGTCCGTCTCGCCGCGCGAGTACGCGGCATGCAGCGCGTCGATGCCGTTCTCCGACTGATGCCCGGCTCGGGCTTCGGTCATCAGCGCGTAAGCCGCCTGCGTCCGGTCCCAGCGCTGGTCGCGGTCCATCGCGTAGTAGCGCCCGACCAGCGATGCAAGCGCTCCGTGGCCGCAACCGACAAAGACCTCGTCGAGCGCCTTGAGCGAGGCCTCGGCGCTTTTCGGCGGCGTATCGCGCCCGTCGGTGATCGCATGCACGAAAACCTGCTCCGCACCGCGCGCGGCCGCGAGGCGCACCATTGCATGAATGTGCGCCTCGTAGCTGTGCACGCCGCCGGGCGACAGCAGCCCGACGATATGCACCGCGCCGCCGGCGGCTTTGGCCGCGTCGATCGCGCCGGTGAGGGCGGGATTGTCGTTGAACGAGCCGTCTTCGATCGCACGGCTGATGCGCACCGAATCCTGGTACAGCACGCGCCCCGCACCGAGGTTCAGGTGACCGACTTCGGAGTTGCCCATCTGGCCGTCGGGCAGCCCCACGGCCTTGCCGGAAGTGTGCAGCAGCGCGTGCGGGCAGTTGCGCCACAGCCGATCCCAGTTGGGCGTGGCGGCGGCGGCAATGGCGTTATCGGCAGTGTCCTCACGATATCCCCAGCCGTCGAGGATCGTGAGCACGACGGGGCGGAGCCGGTCGGGCATGAAAGGTCTCTTTAACAGGTAGTTATAACTGAGGCGGGTAGTTTAGAGGCTTTGCCTCGCGGCGACAAAGGAGCCGGATACGCCTGTTATAATGCTGCGTTTCGTCTACCGGCAAGCCGCGCCCCAAACTCTATGGACCAGATCCTTCCGTTCATCCAGCGTCATCCGATCCTGATACTCGCCGCCGGCGCACTGATCGTGGCGCTGATCGTCGACGAAATGGTACGCCGCGTGCAGGGCAAGAGCGACATCCCGCCCAACGACGCGATCCGGCTGATCAACCAGGGTGCGGCGGTGATCGACTTGCGCGGCCCGGAAGACTTCAAACGCGGCCACATCGGCGAGGCGCACAATATACCGATGGCGGAATTCGAGCAGCAGGCCGGCAAAATGACCAAGGGCGGCCGCAGCGTGCTGGCCTATTGCGCCGATGGCAAGGATGGCGCCAAGGCGGCCCGGCTGCTGGCCACGCGCGGCATCGACCAGGTGTATAACCTCAAGGGCGGGTTCGCGGCCTGGCGTCGTGAAAACCTGCCTGTCGTCAAAGGAAAATAGACATGGATGTAACCATTTACACCACGGCCTGGTGCGGCTTCTGCCGGCGGGCCAAGGCGCTGCTGGACGAGAAGGGCGTTGAATATCGCGAGATCGACATCGAAAAAACGCCCGGGGCGCGCGAGGAAATGCAGCAGCGGTCCGGGCGCCGCACGGTGCCGCAGATCTTCATTGACGATGCAGCTATCGGCGGCTGCGATGACTTGTACGCGCTCGACGCCGGCGGCCGGCTGGATGCGTTGTTAAAGACTTCATAACCAACAGGATGTTTTCATGACCGGACAAAAGACCAACGGCAACGGCGCGGCCAATGGCGGCACCAATAGCAACACGGCGGAACAGAACTTCAAGCTCGAAAAGATTTACCTGAAAGATACGTCGTTCGAGTCGCCGCGGTCGCCGGCGGTATTCCAGCAGCAGTGGCAGCCTGAAATCTCGCTGAACCTGCAGACCAAAGTCGAACAGCTCGCCGAGACGACCTATGAAGTCGTGCTGACGGTGACGGTCGAGGCCAATACCGAAAGCCAGCCGGTGTTTCTCGTTGAGTTACAGCAGGCCGGCATCTTCACCGTCGCCGGCTTCGGCGACCAGCAGCGCGGCCAGTTGCTGGGCGGTTTCGCGCCGGGCGTGCTGTTTCCGTATGCGCGCGAGGCGATCAGCGAACTGGTTGCCAAGGGCGGCTTTCCGCAACTGTTGCTGCAGCCTGTCAACTTTGACGCGCTGTACCAGCAGCAACGCCAGCAGGCGGCGCAGGGTGCCGCGGGCGGGACGGCCGGCACGGCCTGATGCGCCGCTTTGCCGTTCTCGGCGCCGGCGCCTGGGGGACGGCGCTCGCCTGCCAGCTCGGCCGCAACGGCATCGGCGTGCGGCTGTGGGGCCGGGATCAGGCGCAAATCCAGCAGATGCGCCAGCTCGGCCGCAACGGGCGCTACCTGCCCGACGCCGCGTTGCCGGCGAACGTTCAGCCGGAGGCCGATTTTGAAGCGGCCATTGCGGGCGCCGATGAAATTCTGATCGCGGTGCCGAGCGAGGCTTTTCGCACCACGCTTGCCAGCCTGATCAATGCCGCCGCAAAGCCAGTCCCGGTCGTGTGGGCCACGAAGGGCCTCGAGCTCGATACGGGCAAGCTGCTCCACGAAGTCGCCACCGAAATGCTGGGCGCGGACGCCGTAACCGGCGTGATTTCCGGGCCGAGCTTTGCCCGCGAGGTGGGCCTTGGACTGCCGACCGCCGTCACCGCCGCGAGCGTGGACGAGACTTTTGCCGCCTCTCTGGTCGAGGCCTTCCACGGCGACCATTTCCGCGTCTATACCTCTGACGACATGATCGGCGTCGAAATCGGGGGCGCGGTTAAAAACGTGATCGCGATCGCCGCCGGCATCGCCGACGGCCTGGCGTTCGGTGCCAACGCACGCGCCGGGCTGATTACGCGCGGCCTGGCTGAAATCATGCGCCTCGGTGCCGCGCTCGGTGCCCGGCCGGAAACGCTGATGGGCCTTGCCGGCCTCGGCGACCTCGTGCTCACCTGTACCGGCGACCTGTCCCGCAACCGCCGGCTGGGACTCGCGCTTGCCGCCGGGCAGTCGCGCCAGGAGGCGGTCGCGGCAATCGGTCAGGCGGTCGAGGGCATCGGCGCCGCCAAGGCCGTGTACACGCTCGCCGCCGAGCGGAACGTCGAAATGCCGATTACCGAGCAGGTTTATCGCGTGCTGTACGACGCGCTGACGCCGCGCGATGCCGTCGAAACGCTGCTCAGCCGCGCGCCGAAGAGCGAAAACGACTAGAACTGGATTCCCGCTTTCGCGGGAATGACAGATAACACGCTTCTCAGCCGGTATAAGACGCGCGTCTTTCATGGATACGCGACGCGATTTCCTCCGCCACGCCCAGGTTCATCTCCGCCGCGACGGTTGCGAGCCGCTTATCCCGAGTCCAAAGCCGTGAAGCATCACTCAGCGCCGTGGCAGCCAGCAAGTGCGCGTCGATGTAGCCAATGCCGCGACCCATTAACTGGTTGTGCTCAATAAAGCCAAGGACTTCGGCGTCCGTCGCGGTCAAAGCCTGCGGCAGGTGCGACAGCAGGTGCAGGGTTTCGACGCGGTTGCCGATGTTGCCGCAAGCCAGCTCGCCCAGCACGAGCGGATGCGACAGCACCTCCCCCCGGTCGAGAAGCGCTGCCAGAGCTGTGTCGCCAGAACGAAAATGGTCGATCCAGACGGACGTGTCGACCAGGATCACGCGCCTTGCCGCCGTCGGTGGACCGGCTGCAGCATCGGTTCGCTGCCGCCCAGCTTCGCCAGACGGCGCGCGCTTTCGCGCTCGATCAGCGCTGTCAGGCCCGCATGGATCAACGCCGTACGCTCTTTCACCCCCGAAACCCGGTGGGCCTCAGCCAGCAAATCGTCATCCAGATTGATTGTCGTACGCATCCGCATTTACCTCTCTTGATGCCTTTATCATGCATCATATGATGCTTGTGTGTACATACGGCATAGGGCCATAAACCTATTGCGCAGCATGGGAAGTTCGGCTAAGGTCAGGTTGAACCTCGCCCAACAAGGAACAGCACATGGACGGTGCGGATGTCGTTGACGATCTCGCCTCTCCCATCCACATCACCCATCCGAAAGCGGACGGCGTCGACACGATACTGACGCCGGCGGCGCTTGAGTTCGTCGCCGATCTGGCGGAACGGTTCGGGCCGCGTGTCGCGGAACTGCTGGCGCGCCGCGCCGAGCGGCGCCAGGCGATCGCCGACGGCGCGGCACTCGATTTTCTGCCGGAAACCCGCGATATTCGCGCCGGCGACTGGCGCGTCGGGGAGATTCCGGACGAGTTGCGCGATCGCCGTGTCGAAATCACCGGGCCGGTCGAGCGCAAGATGATCATCAACGCGCTCAACTCCGGCGCGTGCGTGTTCATGGCCGACTTCGAAGATTCGCTGGCGCCGACCTGGGAAAACGTGGTCGCCGGCCAGGTCAATCTGCGCGACGCGGTGCGGCGGACCATCGAGTTCGTCAATGCAGATGGCAAACAATACCGGCTCAACGACAAGACCGCCGTGCTGATGGTGCGCCCGCGCGGCTGGCACCTGCCGGAAAAGCACCTGCTGTTCGAGGGCCAGCCGATCCCGGCGGCGCTGGTCGATTTCGGCCTGTTTTTCCACCACAACGCGCGCGAGTTGCTGCGCCGCGGCAGCGGGCCGTATCTCTACCTGCCGAAGATGGAAAGCCATCTCGAGGCGCGCCTGTGGCGCGACGTGTTCGAGCACGCCGAGCGCCAGTTGGGCTTGAAGCACGGCAGCATCAGGGCGACGGTGCTGATCGAAACGCTGCCGGCCGCGTTCGAGATGGACGAAATCCTCTACGAGCTGCGCGACTATATCGTCGGGCTGAATTGCGGACGCTGGGACTACATCTTCAGCTACATCAAGACCTTCCGCCATCGCGCCGATCACGTGCTGCCCGATCGGGGTGCGGTGACGATGACGACGCATTTCCTGCGCTCGTATTCGCAGTTGCTGATCAAGACCTGTCACCGCCGCGGCGCATTCGCGATGGGCGGCATGGCCGCGCAGGTGCCGATCAAGAACGACGAGGCCGCCAACCGCGACGCGCTCGACAAGGTGCGCGCGGACAAGCTGCGCGAGGTCGGCGACGGCCACGACGGCACCTGGGTGGCGCATCCGGGACTGGTGCCGGTGGCGATGGAGGTTTTCAACGAGCACATGGAAGGCTCAAACCAGCTCGGCCGGCTGCGCGAGGACGTGGAGGTCGGCGCGGCGGATCTGCTGCGCGTGCCCGAAGGCGCGATCACCGAAGCCGGCATGCGCAACAATATCAGCGTCGCGATTCAATACCTGGCGGCGTGGCTTGCCGGCTCCGGCTGTGTGCCGATCAATCATCTGATGGAAGACGCGGCGACCGCGGAAATCGCGCGCACGCAGCTCTGGCAATGGCTGCGTCACGGCGCGACGCTCGACGACGGCCGCCCGATCACTGAATCGCTGCTGCAGGACATGCAGGATGCGGAGCTCATCGCGGTCGAAAACGGCGGCCCGCGGCTGCCGTACACCGAAGCGGCGCAAATGCTGTACGAGGCCACGACGGCCCGGGACTGCGTCGAATTCCTGACCTTTGCCGCGTACGACCACCTGAGATAGTTCCCCCCACCACAGGAAGCCATAGCCATGGACGACTTCGCTTCAATCGACGCCCTCAAGCAGGACTGGGCCCACAGCCGCCGCTGGCACGGGATTCGCCGCGACTACAGCGCCGATGATGTCGCGCGCCTGCGCGGCAGCGTGCCGATCGAATACACGCTCGCGCGCCGCGGCGCCGAGAAACTCTGGCATTTGCTCAAGACCGAAAAGTTCGTCAGCGCGCTGGGCGCGATGACGGGCAACCAGGCGGTCCAACAGGTCAAGGCGGGCCTGAAGGCGATCTACTGCTCCGGCTGGCAGGTCGCGGCCGACGCCAACACCGCGGGGCAAATGTATCCGGATCAATCCTTGTATCCGGCCGACAGCGTGCCGGACGTGGTGCGCAGCATAAACAATGCGTTCCAGCGCCTCGACCAGATTCACTGCGCCGAGGGCCAGCCGCTGGAGGATGCATACGCACCCATTGTCGCCGACGCCGAGGCCGGCTTCGGCGGCGTGCTGAATGCGTTCGAGCTGATGAAGGGCATGATCGCCGCCGGCGCCGCGGGCGTGCACTTCGAGGATCAGCTTTCCGCCTACAAGAAGTGTGGCCACATGGGTGGCAAGGTGCTGGTCCCGACCAGCGAGGCGGTGCAGAAGCTGGTTGCGGCGCGGCTCGCGGCAGACGTGCTGGGCGTGCCGACGGTCCTGATTGCGCGCACCGACGCCAACGCGGCGAGCCTGCTGACCTCGGACATCGACGACAACGACGCCCCGTTCCGCACCGGCGAACGCACACCCGAGGGCTTTCACGTCGTCAACGCCGGCATCGAGCAGGCAATCTCGCGGGGGCTCGCCTACGCGCCATATGCCGATCTGGTCTGGTGCGAGACGGCACACCCCGACCTCACCGAGGCGCGCCGGTTTGCCGAGGCAATCCGCCGGGAACATCCCGACAAGCTGCTCGCCTACAACTGCTCGCCCTCGTTCAACTGGAAGCGCCACCTGGACGACACCACGATCGCCGGATTCCAGAAGGAACTGGCGGCGATGGGCTACAAGTTCCAGTTCGTCACGCTGGCGGGTTTCCACTCGCTCAACTACTCGATGTTCGACTTGGCACACCGCTACCGCGACCGGCAGATGGCGGCCTACGTCGAGCTGCAGCAGGCGGAGTTCGATGCCGAGGGACGTGGCTACACGGCCACGAAGCACCAGCGGGAAGTCGGTGCCGGGTACTTCGACCAGTTGACGCAGGTGATCAGTGGTGGTGCATCGGGGCTGACTGCGTTGGCGGGCTCGACCGAGGAAGCGCAGTTTGAACCGGAGGCGGAGGTGGCGCTGGCGACGGCGAAGACACCGGCCTGACCGTTCCTCTATCACCGCCGCCTTTTATCTGTCATTCCCGCGAAAGCGGGAATGACAAGAGAGACGGCTAGCTGCCGCCGGCGAAGCCTTGCTGGCGCCACGCCTCGTAGACGAGAACCGCGACCGAGTTGGATAAATTCAGGCTGCGGTTGTTGGGCTGCATCGGCACGCGCAGCACCTGGTCCGGCCCCAGCTCGTCGAGCAGCGCCTGCGGCAGACCTCGCGTTTCGGGGCCGAACAGGAAGGCGTCATCGGGCTGAAAGTCCACCTCGGTATAGCGCCGGCGGCCGCGCGTCGACAGCGCGAAGAAGCGGGAGTCGGGCAGCGCCGCGCGGCAGGCGGCGAAGTCGGGATGCTCGGCCACGTTCGCGTATTCGTGATAATCCAGCCCGGCACGGCGCAACTGGCGTTCCTCGAGCGTGAATCCCAGCGGATGCACCAGGTGCAGCGCCGCGCCGCTGTTCGCGCACAGGCGGATGATGTTGCCGGTATTGGGCGGAATTTCCGGCTGATACAATACGACGTTAAACATTCGCTGGAATCTGAAATGGCCAAGGATAATTCGCCCGATGCGTCGCTCGCGCTGGAGTTCGCCGGGCTGAAGCTTTCAAGCCCGATCGTGCTGCTGTCGGGCTGCGTCGGGTTCGGCGAAGAATATACGCGCGTCGCCGGTTTTTCCAATCGCGATGCCGGCGCGATCTGCCTGAAAGGGACGACGCTGAACGCCCGCCTCGGCAACCCGCCGCACCGGATTGCCGAGACGCCGATGGGCATGCTGAACGCGATCGGCCTGCAGAATCCCGGGGCCCGTGCGGTGGTCGACGACATCCTGCCGACGCTCGATTTCGACGAAACCCGCTTTATCGCCAACGTCTCCGGCTCGACGGTCGAGGAGTACGCCGACGTCACCCGCATCTTCGACGACTCGGCCATCGACGCGATCGAGATCAACATTTCCTGCCCGAACGTCAAGGAAGGCGGCGTCGCCTTCGGCAATGACCCCGACATGTCGGCGCGCGTGGTCGAAGCCTGCCGCGCCGTAACGGACAAGCCGCTGATCACCAAGCTGTCGCCCAACCAGACCGACATCGCCTACAACGCTGAACGCTGCATCGAAGCCGGGACCGACGCGTTCGCCGTCATCAACACGATGATGGGCATGGCGATCGACATTCACAGCCGGCGGCCGGTGATCGGCAACATCCAGGGCGGTCTGTCAGGCCCCGCGATCAAGCCGATCGCATTGTTGAAGGTGCGCGAGGTGGCCTCGGTTGCACGTCCTCACAACATCCCGATCATCGGCCAGGGCGGCATCGCCAACGCCCACGACGCAATCGAGTTCCTGATCGCCGGCGCGAGCGCGATCGGCGTCGGCACCGCGTTGTTCTACGACCCGCTGGTCTGCCCGAAGATCAACGCGGGCATTGCGGAGTACCTGCACCTGCACGGCTTCGCCAGTGTCAGCGAACTCACCGGCACCCTGGCGGGCGCCAACGAGAGGGCTAAGTGCTGAGGACTGAGGACTAAGTAAAGAATCAATGTCACCCTCTTCACTAAGTCCTGAGTCCCAAGTCCTAAGTCCTTCTCCAGTCTTTACCGTACATCCTCCCAATAAGCCCTTGTATCGCCTGAATTTGTTTACAGGGGTCGCGATGTAACTTATGCTGTCGCCGGCGTAACATCCCATTATTGCGACTTTCCCGCGGGAAATATGTCGTGCGCCGGCCGCGGCTGGCAGGGAGTTGGGGAACTGTTTTCTAAACTTAAAAATCGCAGGGCGCCCGGGGGGCTGGCCGGCTTTGCATTCGACGCTGACGGCCTCGGCGTCGCCCATATCGTGCGCGATAAGGGGCGCGGGCCGCGTCTGGAAGGCTGCCGTTACATTCCGTGCGCGGAGGAACCCGGTCGGGCGGCGGCTGCCGAGGATGCCGTGCGCCAGCTGGGCCTCGACCGGCGTCCGGCCGCCACGGTCATCGACGCAACGGCCTATCAGCTTCTTCTGGTGGAAGCGCCCGACGTGCAGCCGGAAGAGCTGCGCGGCGCGGTGCGCTGGCGCATCAAGGACCTGATTGACTTCCATATCGATGATGCTGTCATCGATGTTTTCGAGGTCCCCGGCCAGCACAGCACCGGCGCAAGCGCACGGCTCATGTATGCCGTTGCCGCGCGCAGCCAGGCCGTGCATACCAGCATTCGCCGCCTCGACAGCGCGGGCATCGATCTGAAGAGCATCGATATCCCCGAGATGTGCCTGCGCAACGTCGCGGCGCTGCTGCCGGAAGATATCGAAGGCGTCGCGCTGCTGTACCTCGCCCGTGACTACGGGCTGATCGTCCTGACCCGTCAACACACCTTATATCTCGCGCGCCGGATCGAAACCGGCTATGCCCAATTGGAAGCCGCCGACGGGGCGCAGTTCGAGGCGCTCGCGGGCGACATCGTGCTCGAATTGCAGCGCTCGCTGGATTATTACGAAAGCCATTACATGCAGGCCCCGATCGGGCATATCGCCATCGCGCCCACAGCGGTGCCGTTGGCGGCGCTGGAGGCGTTTGTCGCCGACAACGTCAGCGCCCGGGTGGCCGCCTGCGACCTTAACGCGCTGCTGGACATCACCGCACCGTGCGATCCCGCGCTGCAGGGGCTGTGCCTGCCGGCGGTGGGCGCCGCGCTCCGGGTGGAGGCGACCGCGCTGTGATTCAGCAGATCAACCTTTATCAGCCGATTCTGCGCAAGCCGCAAAAGGTCTTTTCGGCGCGCACGATGAGCCAGGCGCTCGCAATCATTGCCGGCGCGCTGATCTTGCTGTACAGCTGGGGCATCTGGCAGACGCATCAGCTTAACGGCCGGATCGCGATGCTGCAGGCGCAGCAGCGCCATGAAAACGAGGTGCTCGAAAAGCTTGAGGCGACGCTCGCGGCGCGCCAGCCGAGCGCGGCGCTGAGCCAGGCGCTGGCCGCGGCCGAGCACGAACGCGATGCCAAGCAGGCGCTGCTGAAGGCGCTGTCGGCGCCGCATCGGGTCAATACCGCCGGCTTCGCCTCCGTTCTCGAAGGCCTCGCCCGCACCAGCGTGCCGGGCCTGTGGCTGACCCGCATCGCGCTCGCCAACGGCGGCGACGACATCAGCCTCGTCGGCGCAACCACCCGTTCCGCGCAGGTGCCGGAACTGGTGCATAAACTGGCCGCTGCACCGGCTTTCTCCGGCGTGGAATTCAAGCAACTGGAAATCCGCCGGGACGACGATCAGGCACATGGACGCGCACAACTCGATTTCCTGCTGTCGACGACAGCGTTAAAAGGAGACAAGTCGTGCGGGAACGACTGCAACAGGCCGTAACCCGGATCGACGCGCTGACCCTGCGCGAGCGCGCCCTGCTGATGCTGGCGGTGCTCGCCGTGCTGGTCGGTCTGTGGGAAGTGCTGCTGTTCGGCCCGCTCCAGCAGCAGCACACCGCGCTGCGCAACCAGGTTCAAACGCTGCACGATTCGGTCGCCGCCTTGAACCGCACGATTACCCGGGCCGCCAACAAACGGGCCGAAGATCCGAACGTCGCGCTGCGCGCGCAACTGGAAACGGTCAGCGCCGAAAACACACGCCTGGACGCGCGCCTCAATGCCATTACCGCCGGCCTGGTCGCGCCGCGGGAAATGGCGACGGTGCTGGAGCGGGTATTGAAGGCGCAGCACGGGCTCAAGCTGGTGAGCATTGCCAACCTCCCGGCGGAGGCGGTTGCGCTGGGGGAAGATGACGAGTCAGCCACGGCGAAGGTGTTTCGGCACGGCCTGACGCTCACGTTCGAAGGCGACTACCTCGATACGCTCAAGTACCTGCAGGCGCTCAGCCGGCTGCCCTGGCACTTTTACTGGGATCGGCTCGACCTGAAAGTCACCGACTACCCGGTCAGCCGCGTCACCGTCACCGTGCACACGCTCAATCTGAAAGAGGGGTGGATCGGTGTTTAGGAAGACGGGGTTCGGGTGGATGGCGCGTGCTGGCGCTTTGGCAATGCTTTGCGCCATGGCGGGGCCAATCGCACACGCCGGTACATTGCACGATCCGACGCGACCGGACTACATCACCGGCGCCGCGCGTTCGTCCAATACGGGCTGGCAGCTCAGCTCGACACTGATTTCGCCGCAGCGCCGGCTGGCCGTCGTTAATGGCGAGACAGTCGGGGTCGGCGATCATGTCGACGGCGCGACCGTCGTCTCGATTGAGCCCGGCGCGGTAGAGCTGCGCGCGGCCGGCAGAATACTGACCGTGGAGCTGCTGTCCACGACCATAAAAACAGCGCATTCAGCGCTACAGAAGCGGCACTGAGCATGACAAAGAGAATGTTCCCATCGCCAACCCGCCTTTCAGCCGGTCTGCTCGCCGTGCTGCTCGCCGGTTGCACCACCTTGCCCGGCCCCAGTGCGCAGGACAGCACCCATCACGCACTGAAGGCGGCGGCAACGCAGGAAACGCCGCCGCCCGCGCCGCCGGCAGCCGTGAGGGAGGCGCTGTTACCGGCGCTGGCTGCCCCGGCTCCCGAGGCCGCGACAGCAGAAGAGCACTTCGATGTCACGGTCAATCAGGTGCCGGCGCGGGCGTTCTTCATGGGACTGGTCAAGGGCACGCATTACAACATGGTCGTGCCGCCCAAGCTCGACGGCTCGATTTCGCTGCACCTGAAGAACGTTACCGTGCCGGTGGTCATGGACATCGTCCGCAGCGAGTACGGCTACGAGTTCCGTCGCCAGAACAATGTGTTCATGGTGCTGCCGGAAACGCTCAAGACGCGAATCTTCCAGGTCGATTATCTGAACATTACCCGCAAGGGCACGTCGCGCACGCGCGTCACCTCCGGCGAAACCACGTCGCGACCGTTCGGCACGACCGCCTATGGCGGCTACGGCGGCCTGTACGGCAACCGGGGCGCGGGTGCAGCTTACGGCAATGGCGATAATCAGCGGGAGCGGGACTCGACCTCCATCCGCACCCAGATCGAGTCGGACTTCTGGACGGATCTGCAAACGTCGCTTATGGCGATCGTCGGCACGGCCGATGGCCGCCAGGTGGTGGTGAACGCGGATTCAGGCGTCATTGTCGTCCGCGCGCTGCCCGGCGAGTTGCATAACGTCGCCATGTACCTCGACCAGGTGCAGGGCATCGTCAGCCGCGAGGTGGTGCTCGAAGCCAAGATCATCGAAGTGGCTCTCAACGACGGTTTTCAGTCCGGCATCAACTGGGGCGCGCTGGGACGACCGGCTGACGGCAAAAGCATCTTCGGGGCGCAGCTCGGCGGCGCCAAGCTGTTCGACCTGGGTCGCTCCGACCTCGGTGGCGCGGCTTTTACCGTCGGTCCGGATACGCCCATCACCAGCCTGCCCAGCACGGCGTTCGGCGGCACCTTCGCGCTCGCGCTCAACCTGAGCGACTTCAGCGCGTTCATCGAACTGCTGCAAACCCAGGGCGAAACACACGTGCTGTCGAGTCCGCGGGTGGCGACGCTGAACAATCAGCAGGCGGTGATCAAGGTCGGCTCCGACGAGTTTTTCGTCACCGGCGTGCACCAGAACACGTTCATTACGACTTCGACCGCGAGCGCCAGCAATGTCATTCTGCAGCCGTTCTTCTCGGGTATCGCGCTCGACGTGACGCCGCAGATCGACAGCACCGGCGAGGTGACGCTGCATATTCACCCGACGATCAGCGAAGTCATTGACCAGCAAAAGACGTTCACCGTCAGCGACGAAACCACCAGCCTGCCGCTCGCGCTCAGCCAGGTGCGGGAATCCGACAGCGTCGTCCGCGCCCAGAGCGGCCAGATCATCGTGATCGGCGGACTGATGAAAACGGAGAGCCACGACCAGGTTTACAAGACACCGTTGCTTGGCGACATTCCGATTCTCGGCAACCTGTTCCGCCACACGCGGACGCGCAACGTCAAGACGGAGCTGGTGATTCTGTTGAAGCCGATCGTGATCGACAACCCGAGCCAGTGGTCGGAACTGAGCAGCCATTCGTTCGACCGGCTGCAGTCGATGGACCCGCCCGAGCGGCAAACCATCCGATAGCCCATGTACCTTGAGCACTTCGGCCTCAAGACCTACCCGTTCTCGCTGACGCCGGACACGGAGTTTTTCTTCGCCAGTCCGACCCACCGCGAGGCGCTCAACGTGCTGCTGGTCGCGCTGCGCGGCGGCGAAGGCTTTATCAAGGTCACCGGGGAAGTCGGGCTGGGAAAGACGCTGCTCTGCCGCCAGCTGCTGAACGCGCTCGGCGATGGATTCGTGACCGCTTACGTGCCGAATCCGCACCTGTCGGCCGCCTCCATGCGGCTCGCGCTGGCGTGCGAGCTGGGCCTGAAGCGTCCGCGCAACGCGTATACGCAGCAGGATTTGCTGACATGGCTGAATGCGGCGTTGTTGCGTCTCGCCTCCCACCGCAGACAGGTGGTGCTGTGCCTGGACGAGGCGCAACAGTTGCCGGACGAGACGCTCGAAGCGGTGCGGCTGCTGACCAATCTCGAAACCGAAAAGCGCAAGCTCCTGCAGGTTGTGCTGTTCGGGCAGCCGGAACTCGACCGGCGCCTGGCGGAACGGCATTTGCGGCAGTTGAAGCAGCGCATTACTTTTTCATACCGGCTGGCGCCGATGGACCGCCCGATGATGGCTGATTACGTGGCGCATCGCTTGCGCGTGGCCGGTTACCGCGGACCGTCGCTGTTTTCCGCGGGCGCGCTGAAGCGCCTGTACAAGGCCAGCGGCGGCACGCCGCGGCTGGTCAACGTGCTGTGCCACAAGAGCCTGATGGCTGCGTTCGGCCCGGGCGCGGACCGCGTCGACGGCCGCGCGATGCGCAACGCGATACGCGACACGGAAGGCGTTCGCCGCCGCTGGCGTTTCAGCCGCGCTGCGCTGGCCGCAGTGGTGCTGGCACTGGCTGCGGCGGGCTGGCGCTGGCTGCCGGGAGGCGGCCGATGAGCCTCGTCAACCAGATGCTGCGCGACCTGGAAGCGCGTCGGGAACGCGAGGAGGCGGCGACGCCGCGGATCGATGTGCGAGCGGTTGGCGCTCGGCGGCGCGCGGCGTGGTGGCCACTGACGCTCGCCGGTGTGATCGTTGCCGTGGGTGCAGCCGCTTACGTGGGCTCCTTTGTCGGCAAACGGGTAAATCATCCGGAATTTCCCTCCCGCTCACCCGTCCTTGCTTCGCAAGCAAAGGCGAGTGAACGCGCCGCGCCCCGGGGCGACGTAATTCCTGACAAGCAAACGACTTCGACCGGGCGCGTAAAGGAAGCAGCGGCACCCGTTCAGAACGCGACGGGCCAGGCGGCTGGTTTTGCCCGCCCCGTTGGCGGTAAAGCGGCGAAGGGAGAGCCGGAGGGGGATGCTTCCCGCGCTGCCGGAAAACCGGATCCGAAGGCCCGGATCGCGGCAGCGCCTGAGGCACCAGCGCAGCCTGCAACTGTGGTCACGAAACAACCCGCCCCCAAACCGGATGCGGTGGCGACCGTCCACCCCCGCATGAACAAGACGCCGCACCCGCCGACGCCGGCGGAACGAGCGGCTGCGGCTTACGCTGCCGGTGTCGAGGCGGCGCAAAACGGCCAGATCGCGCGAGCTGAAGCGCGGTTCGGGGCAGCGCTGGATGCCGATCCGACCGCCTACGGCGCGCGCCAGGCATTGGCCGCCCTTCTGGACCGACAGGGCCGCGCACAGGAGGCCATGCAGGTATTCATTACCGGCATGCAGGCCGATCCGGCGCATCGAGGCCTGTTCGCCCGGCTCTACGCGCGCCTGCTCGTGGCGCACGACCAAATCAGCCAGGCGATATCGGTGCTGAAGGATAACCTGCCGACGGCA
>DASSNT010000022.1:0-62826 GCA_035701285.1 Gammaproteobacteria bacterium
CTCCACCGGTCATATCCTCAACGCTGCAAACGCCTTGATCGCGCACAACAGCGATCGCCTCGGCAAGAACCTGTGGACCGCCGGCCAGGCCGGTGAACCCATCCATCTCTATGCCGCGTTCAACGAGCAGGATGAGGCCGCGTTCGTTATCGAACGGATCAAGCGCTGGGTTGCAGAAGGCGGCCTGCGGCGCGAGGCAGCGGTGCTGTATCGCTCCAACGCGCAGTCGCGCGTGTTTGAAGAGGCATTGATGATGGCCGCTGTTCCGTACCGCGTGTACGGTGGCGTGCGTTTCTTCGAACGCGCGGAGATCAAGGACGCGCTGGCGTATTTGCGCCTGATCGCCAACCGTGATGACGATGCGTCTTTTGAGCGCGCGGTGAATCAGCCGGCGCGCGGCATCGGCGCGCGTACGCTGGAGCGGCTGCGCGCCGAAGCGCGCGATGAACGTCTGTCGCTCTGGGCGGCGGCGGGGCGGCTCGCCGAGACGCTGCCGGCGCGGGCCGGCAACGCGCTGCAGGGCTTCATGGCGCTGATCGAAAAGCTGGCCGTCGAGACGGAGATGCTGCCGTTGCACGAGCAGGTCGAGCATGTAGTCGCAGCCAGCGGGCTGCTCGATTTTTATCGCCAGGAAAAAGGCGAGCGTGGCGAAGCGCGGGTCGAGAACCTCGAGGAACTGGTGAACGCGGCGCGGGGTTTCGAACCCGATGCCGAATTCGACGTGCCGCCGCTGACCGCATTCCTGACCCAGGCGGCGCTCGAAGCCGGCGAAGGCCAGGCCGATGCCGGTGAAGATTCGGTGCAGCTCATGACGCTGCATTCCGCCAAGGGTCTCGAGTTTCCGCTGGTATTTATCGCCGGCATGGAAGAAGGCCTGTTTCCGCACCAGCGTTCCGCGGAAGATCCCGAAGGGCTGGAGGAGGAGCGGCGCCTCGCCTATGTCGGCATGACGCGGGCAATGCAGACGCTGTACCTGAGCTATGCCGAGCAGCGTCGCCTGCACGGCCGCGATACCTTCGGCCTGCCGTCCCGTTTCCTGCGCGAACTGCCGGCCGAGGAGATCGAGGAGGTGCGCCCCAACCTGCACGTCTCGCGGCCGCTGTACCGTGGCGCGGAGGCAGCGCAGCCGGCGCCCGGCGGCCTCAATCTCGGCCAGCGGGTGCGTCATCCCAAGTTTGGGGAGGGCGTCGTGCTGAACTGCGAAGGCAGCGGCAACCAGGCGCGTGTCGAGGTCAACTTTGAAGGCCAGGGTACGAAATGGCTGGTCGTCGGCTACGCAAATCTGCAGGCATTCTGAGCCCGTCTCCCCTCGGGGGAGGGGAGTAAGAGCTCTCTTGCCTCCGCTCACCCTTGGGCGTAAGGTTCGCACCCCATGAAAATAATCATCCTCGGGGCCGGCCAAGTGGGCTCGACCGTCGCCTATAACCTGGTCACGGAGAGCAGCAACGACATCACCATCGTCGATCACGACGAAGCGGTGCTGGCCGAGCTGGAGAAGCGGCTTGATCTTCGAACCGTCCATGGTTCTGCGGCCTTTCCCAATATCCTGAAGGAAGCCGGCGCGGACGACGCCGACCTGCTTATCGCCGTCACCGACAGCGACGAGGTGAATATCGTCGCCTGTCAGCTTGCCCACGCGCTGTTTCATACGCCGACCAAGATCGCGCGCGTGCGCGCGGGCGAGTACCTGGCCGCCGAGGATGTATTCCGCCAGGGCACGCTGGGCATCGACCGGCTGATCAGCCCGGAGCAACTGGTGACCGATTACATCCGCCGGCTGATGGATTACTCCGGCGCGCTGCAGGTACTGGACTTCGCCGGCGGCAAAGTCCGCCTGGTCGACGTGCTGGCTTATTACGGCGGGCCGCTGGTGGGCAAGAAGCTGCGCACGATCCGCGATCACCTGCCCGACATCGAGGCGCGCGTTGCGGCAATCTACCGGCGCGGCGAGCCGATCATTCCGACCGGCGACACGGTGATCGAGGCGGACGACGAGGTGTTCTTTATCGCTGCCAAGCGCGATATCCGCACCGTCATCAGCGAACTGCGCAAGCTGGAAAAGCCGTTCAAGCGCGTCATCATCGCCGGCGCCGGCAACATCGGCGTGCGGCTCGCCAAGGCGCTGCAGGACAAGCACAACGTCAAGCTGATCGAGCGCGACGGCCGGCGCGCCGAAGCCGTTTCCGCGATGCTCGACAACACGATCGTACTGAAGGGCGATGCGGCCGACGAGGCGCTGCTGCGCGAGGAAAACATCGAAAGCATCGACGCGTTTCTGGCGGTGACGAACGCCGAGGAGGCCAACATCCTGTCGGCGATGCTCGCCAAGCGGCTCGGCTCGCGCAAGGCGCTCGCGCTGATCAACCGGCCGGCGTATGTCGACCTGGTGGAGAGCGGGCCGATCGATGTCGCGCTGTCGCCGCAACAGGTGACGATCGGTGCGCTGCTGACCTACATTCGCCGCGGCGATGTGCTCAACGTCCACTCCTTGCGCGGCGGCGCGGCCGAGGCAATCGAAGCCGTGGCGCACGGCTCCAGGGGCAAGTCGCGGGTGGTCGGCCGCCAGATCAACAACATCGACCTGCCGCCGGGCGCAACCATCGGTGCGATCGTGCGCGGCGACGACGTGCTGATGGCGCATGGCGACATCGTGATCGAGGACGGCGATCACGTCATTCTGTTCGTGATCGACCGCAAGCATATTGCGGCGGTCGAAAAGCTGTTCCAGGTCGGTGTCGACTTCGTTTAAAAAGGCGAGCCGCTTATGCATCTAGGCGCAGTCCAGCGGGTCCTCGGCCTGATGCTGACGCTGTTCGGCCTCACGCTCGCCATCCCGATGCTGGTGTACTGGTATTACGGCGACGGCGCGCTGATGCCGTTCGTGTACGGCTTCGCGATTATCGTTGGCATCGGCGTCATCGCCTGGGCCACGGCCTGGCACGGCAAGCGCGACCTGCAATTGCGCGACGGCTTCCTGATCGTGGCGCTGATCTGGGTGCTGTGCGGAGTGCTGGGCGCGCTGCCGTTCTGGTTCGCGGCCAGCCCCGACATGTCGTTCACCGACGCGGTGTTCGAAACCGTGTCCGGCCTGACGACCACCGGCGCGACGGTGCTGGTCACGGTCGAAAAGCTGCCGCACTCAATCCTGTACTACCGCCAGCAACTGCACTGGTTCGGCGGCATGGGCATCATCGTGCTGGCGCTCGCCGTGCTGCCGATTCTCGGCGTCGGCGGCATGCAGCTCTACCGGGCCGAAACGCCGGGGCCGGTCAAGGACAAGCTGACGCCGCGCGTCACCGAGACGGCCAAGGCATTGTGGCTGATTTATCTCGGCATTACGTTCGCGTGCGCGATGTCCTACTGGCTCGCGGGCATGTCGCTGTTCGACGCGATCGGCAACAGCTTTGCCACGGTCGCAACCGGCGGCTTCTCGATGCACGACGCGAGTTTCGCCTACTACCACAGCAATACGCTGGAGCTGATCGGCGCGTTCTTCATGTTCGTCTCCGGCGCCAACTTCGCGCTGCACTTCGGCACGCTGCGCTCCGGTTCGATCAAGACCTATTTTCGCGATCCCGAATTCCGCTTCTATCTCGGCATCACCATGCTGTTGGTCGGAGTGATGACGGCGGATCTCTATCTTCGCGGCGTCTATCCGACCATGTTCAAGTCGTTCGTCGAATCGGCGTTTCAATACACGTCGATGATGACGACCACGGGATTCCTGTCGGCGGATTTCACCGTCTGGCCCGGTTTCATCCCGATGATGCTGATCCTGGTCGGCTTCATGGGTGCCTGCGTCGGTTCGACGACCGGCGGATTGAAGGTGCTGCGCATCCACCTGATGACCAAGCAGGCGCTGCGCGAAATTCAGCGGCTGCTGCATCCGAGCGCCGAAATCCCGGTGAAAAGCGGCGGCTCGGCGGTGTCGAACCGCGTCATTCAGGGCGTGCTGGGTTTTGTCGCCACGTATTTCGCGCTGTTCGCAATCATGATGATGATTCTGCTGGCGACCGGGCTCACGCCGGTGGAGGCATTTACGGGTCTGGCTACCTGCATGAACAACGTCGGCCCGGCGCTGGGCAGCGTGGCGTTCAACTTCCACGGCGTCGGCATCATCGCCAAGTGGACGCTGATCGTCGCGATGCTGCTGGGCCGGCTGGAGATCTACCCGCTGCTCGTCCTGTTCACGCCGGTGTTCTGGCGGCGCTGACAGCATGCGCTATCATGGCCGTTCGCGATGAGCACCATTGACAACTTCGAGAGAATGTTGAGCGCCGGGCGCGACTCGGCGCTGCTTCGCTTTTCGCTGGGCAACGAATATCTCAAGGCCGACGCGCCCGAGCGGGCCGCCGAACACCTGGCGCGCGCGGTTGAATTCGACCCCGACTATTCGGCGGCATGGAAATTCTACGGCAAGGCGCTAACGGCCGCCGGCCGCAGCATGGACGCCGCCGAAGCATATCGGCGCGGCATCGAAACTGCCGAAAGACGCGGCGACAGACAGGCGGCGAAGGAGATGCAGGTTTTTCTGCGCCGGCTGGAATCCACTGGCAGACAAAGATAGGTTCCCGCTTTCGCGGGAATGACAGAAAACGGGAACATCATGGAAAGAGACAACTTTAATGACGACAGGGGCAACGACCCCCGTATGCTGCCGCTCGACACCGGCATGCTCAACCGCGAATCGTGGAAGATTTTCCAGATCATGGCCGAGTTCGTCGAAGGCTACGAGCGTCTCGCGCGGATCCGGCCGTCGGTGAGCATCTTCGGCTCTGCCCGTACCATTCCGGAACACCCGTACTACGGTTTGGCCGAGGAGATCGGGCGGGCGCTGTCCGATGCCGGCTTCTCGGTCGTCACCGGCGGCGGGCCGGGTCTGATGGAGGCGGCGAACAAGGGCGCCTACGCGGGTAAATCGCCCAGCATCGGCCTCAACATTCAGCTCAAGCACGAGCAGCACGCCAACCCGTACCAGGATTTGTCGCTGACCTTCAGGCACTTCTTTACCCGCAAGGTCATGTTCGTCAAGTACGCATCGGCGTACGTCGTGCTGCCGGGCGGCTTTGGCACGCTCGATGAACTCGCCGAAATCCTGACGCTGGTGCAGACCGGCAAGACGCGGCCGATTCCGATCCTGATGGTCGGATCGGCGTTCTGGTGCGGCTTTATCGACTGGCTGCGTGACCATCTGAGCCACGAAGAAATGATCGACCCGAAGGACGTGGACTTTATGAAGGTGGTCGACAAGCCGGAAGAAGTCGTTGCGGCGATTTTCGAGCACTACGGCGACCGCGGCTTCGAGCCGTCGGCGGAAGAGCAGGAAACGTTGCTGGAGCTCTAATTATTCCAGCTCGTCCGAATAATCCGTCTCCAGTATCCGCTTCGCGCTCTCGGCATTTCTCTCCGGTACCTGCAGCTTCACACCGCCGACCGCGAGCGAGTAACCGATCCAGGCCACGTGTTCGTCGGCGAGTCGCGCTTTAATGCCTTCGGCTCTCAGGCGGCCTAACGCTATGTCGGCCTGCGGCGCCGTCTCGTAGGTCGCAATTGTGACGTAATTCTCCACTCCCGCATCATAGACGATTTTCCTGCTCCAGTTGCCGGACGGCACCGGCGATCGGTCGAGAGCCAGCACGCGGGAAGGTGCGATCCGCTTGATCTGGCCGATGCGGCAAATTAGGCTGGGGTCTCCCGCAGTGTCGAGGAGACCCCATGCGAGATTTTTATCCCGCGATCGAGCCGTACAACACCTGCCGCATCCAGGTCAGCGACATTCACAACCTCTACGTCGAGGAATGCGGCAGCGCGGACGGCATTCCGATCGTGTTTCTGCATGGGGGTCCCGGCGGCGGCATCGAGGCGAAGAACCGGCGCTTCTTCGATCCGGAGCGATTCCGCATCGTCCTGTTCGATCAGCGCGGCGCGGGGCGCTCGACGCCGCATGCCGAGCTGACGGATAACGATACGCAGGCGCTGGTCGGCGATATCGAAACAGTGCGCGAGACGCTGGGCATAGACCGCTGGGCGGTGTTCGGCGGCTCATGGGGTTCGACGCTGGCGCTGGCTTACGCCGAGGCGCACCCGGACCGGGTGGTCGATCTCATCCTGCGCGGCATTTTCCTGTGCCGCCGCTCCGATCTCGAATGGTTTTACCAAGAAGGCGCGAGCCATATCTTTCCGGATCACTTCGAGGACTTTCTCGCGCCGATTCCCGAAGCCGAGCGCGGCGACATGATGCAGGCGTACTACCGGCGGTTGACGGACGACGATCCCGAGGTCCGGCATCGCGCCGCCGAAGCGTGGTCGCTGTGGGAGGGCCGCTGCTCGACGCTGCTGCCGAACGACGACGTGGTCAGCTTCTTTTCCAATCCGGATGTCGCGCTGGCGATTGCGCGCATCGAGTGCCACTACTTCGTCAACGACATCTTCATGCGGCCCAATCAGCTGATCGAGGAGGCCGGGAGGCTGGCGGATATTCCGGGAACGATCGTGCAGGGCCGCTACGATGTCGTCTGTCCCGCCGATGGCGCCTGGGCGCTGCATCGCGCGTGGCCCAAGGCGCGCTTCGAGTTTGTCGCCGACGCCGGACACGCCAGCACCGAGCCGGGCATCCGCACCGCGCTGCTGAACGCAACCGACGCGCTGGCTGATCGTCTCGCGTAACCCGCAAGTGATCGGATTATTGCAGCGCGTCAGCGAAGCCGCGGTGACGGTCGCCGGCGAGGAGATCGCCGCGATCGGCCGCGGCATTCTCGTGCTCGTGGGCGTGGAGCGCGGCGATACCGATGCGGCAGCGGATCGGCTGGCCGAGCGCCTGCTCGGGTACCGCGTGTTCGCCGACGCCGACGGGAAGATGAATCGTGACGTCGCCGACATCGACGGCGGCGTGCTGCTGGTGTCGCAGTTCACGCTGGCGGCCGACACGGCAAAGGGGCGCCGGGCGAGCTTTACCACGGCCGCGCCGCCGGCCGAGGCGGAACGGCTGTTCGACCGCCTGGTGACGCAGGTCAGGAGGCGCCATCGCAAAACCGCCACCGGCCGTTTTGGCGCCGACATGCAGGTCCGCCTGGTCAACGACGGGCCGGTCACCTTTCGATTGCGGGTTGAGCCGTGAATCGGCCGCATATATTCTTGGGCTTTCCCTGCACTTGTTCCTGAAGACATAGAGACTCTCGATCATGCTGTTGATTCCGGCTATCGATCTCCGAGACGGCCAGTGCGTGCGCCTGAAACAGGGACGCGCTGAAGACATGACTGTCATTTCCGAAGACCCGCCGGCCATTGCGGACCGCTGGGTCGAGGCAGGGGCGCAGCGCCTGCACGTTGTCGATCTGGACGGGGCGAGCAATGGCGCGCCGGCCAACGCCGATGCCATTCGCGACATCGCGGCGCGTCATCCGGACCTGGTGTTGCAGGTCGGCGGCGGGATTCGTGACGAGGACACCGTGGAAGCCTATCTGGCGGCCGGCGTGGATTACGTCATCATCGGCACGCGAGCCGTGAGCACGCCGCATTTCGTGCGCGACTTGTGCATCGAATTCGCCGGCCACGTCATCGTCGGGCTCGATGCCCGCAACGGCAAGGTGGCGACCGATGGCTGGTCGAAGCTGTCCAACCATGATGTAATCGAAGTCGCGCAGCACTTCGAACGCGATGGCGTGGCGGCGATCGTCTTCACCGACATCGAGCGCGACGGCATGCTCGCGGGGGCCAATGTCGAGGCGACCGCGGCACTGGCGCGTGAGGTCGCGATTCCGGTGATCGCGTCAGGCGGCATTGCCGGTCTCGACGATATCCGCAAGCTGTGTGCGGCGCGCGAAGACGGCGTGATGGGCGCCGTGATCAGCCGCGCGCTCTACGAAGGCCAGATCGACCTTGGCGAAGCACACAAGCTGGTCGGCTCTCTGTCGGCGTAAATTTCTTGTAAATTCCCCTCCCCCGAGCGGAGAAGGGGTAAAAGAATGGTCAGGAAGAGATGTATAATGGCTGCTGATCGCTGCCAATCCGGGCGCGATCAGGAGAAATTATGTTTGACGGAATCAGTATCTGGCAGTTGCTCATCGTCCTGGCGATCGCGATCGTCATTTTCGGCACCAAGCGTCTGTCCAACGTCGGCAGCGATGTCGGCAAGGCGATCAAGAGCTTCAAGAAGGCGATGAACGAGGACGACGAGGCGCCGGCGCCGCAGCACGACGCCCAGTTCACGGCCGCCGACCGGCAGGCCAAGGCCGAAGCCGACCCCAAGCACTAGGACCGAAGCCGCTCCATTAGATTCCCGGCATGTTCGACATCGGTTTCTGGGAGCTGACCCTCATCTTCGTGCTGGGGGTGGTTGTATTTGGCCCCGAGCGATTGCCGGGCCTGGCGCGCAAGCTCGGCCTGTTTGCCGCGCGGGGGCGGGCGATGATGCGCTCGCTGCAATCGCAGCTCGAAGAAGAGATCAAGCTTGAGGAGCGCAAAAAGCAGTCTCCCGCACCGTCCGAACCGCCAGCCACCGCCATAGCCGCGCCACGCGACAATATCGCTGAAGATGAAGCTGTCGAAAGGCGCTGACCAACGGGAGGCAGCCGCCAGCGGCACGCTGCTGTCGCATCTGCTCGAACTGCGCCGCCGGCTGCTGTTCGCGATTATCGCGGTCGGCGTGGTGTTCGCGGCGCTGGCGCCGTTCGCCGATCGGTTGTTCACGTGGATCGCCGTCCCGCTGATCCAGAGGTTGCCGGTCGGCAGCCACATGATTGCCACGCAGGTCGCGTCGCCGTTTCTGGCGCCTTTCAAGCTTGCATTGATCACGGCGATTTTTATCGCCATTCCGATCCTGTTGTATCAGATCTGGGCCTTCATCGCGCCCGGCCTCTACCGCTCCGAGCGGCGCATGATCCTGCCACTGCTGAGCGCCAGTACCATCCTGTTCTATACCGGCATGGTGTTCGCGTATTTCGTCGTCTTCCCGATGATGTTCGGCTTCTTCGCCCATACCGCGCCCGAGGGCGTCGCGGTGATGACCGACATCAACAATTATCTCGACTTCGTGCTGGCATTGTTCTTCGCGTTCGGCTTCGCGTTCGAAATTCCGGTCGCAACGGTGCTGCTGGTCTGGATCGGGCTGGTGAACATCGCCTGGCTGAAAAAGAACCGGCCCTACGTCCTGCTTGGCGTGTTCATCATCGGCATGCTGCTGACCCCGCCGGACGTCATTTCGCAGACGCTCCTGGCGGTGCCGATGTACATCCTTTACGAACTAGGTATCGTGTTTGCGAAGATCATGGTGCCGTCGAGGGAAGAGGCGAGCGACGAGACATGACGCCGTCGTTCCAGCGCAGTTCCAAATGTAGGCCGGCATAAGCGCAGCGTTGCCGGCAAGGCAAGATGCCGGCAACGGCCTACGGCCTTATGCCAGCCTACGGCAGCGGGAAAACCGTCTTCCCTTCAAACACCGGGCCGTCCACGCACACGCGCTTCATCGCCGGCCCCGTCTCAGTCTCCACCAGCACCGTGCAGCCGGCGCAGCCGCCGACCGCGCAGGCCATGAATTCTTCCAGCGACACCTGGCAGGGCAGGTCGTATTCCTGCGCGAGGTGCGCGGCGGCCTTGAGCATCGGCGTCGGCCCGCAGGCGAAAATCTCGACTTCCGCCCGGGTGTCTTCATCGAGGGCCGCCAGCCAGACACGCGCCAGGTCCGGCACGTAGCCTTCGTAGCAGCCGGGGAACCCGGACAGGCTGGCGAGCCGGCTCGGCACGCCCCAGTCTTCCAGCAGCGGCATCGCCGCGATGACGCCGTCCGGCATGCCCGGAATCATGATTTCCGACGGCCGGCTGCGGAACGGAAACGGGATTTCCGAGCCCATCAGCACCAGCGGCCGCCATTCCGCGCGATCGTCGCTGCGCAGCCGGTCGGCCACGAACACCATCGGTGGCATGCCGACGCCGCCGCCGATCAGCAGCGGCCGCGGCCGCTCCGGGTGCAGCTCGAATGGCCGGCCGATCGGGCCGAGTATGCTCAACATGTCGCCCGGTTGCTGGCGGGCAAGCAACCGCGTGCCGTCGCCGACGACCTTGTACAGCACGTCGATCCAGCCGATCTTCGAGTCGACGCGCATCACCGACATCGGCCGGCGCATCGGTAGCGCCGGATCGCAGTTCACATGCACGAAACTGCCGGGCTGCGCGCATGCGGCAATCTCCGGCGACTTGAAGCGCATGACGTATTGATCGCCCGGATGCGCCTCCTGGCTCAGAACCTTGGCTTCCTCGACCAGAATCGTGCCGCGGCGACCGCTCATACCAACACTTCCTCTCGATCCGCGCGGTTCTCCAGCAACCGCATCATGACGGCCATGCGCACGGCGACGCCGTTGCGCACCTGTTCGCGAATGACGGCGCGCCACCCGTCGGCGACTTCGTCATCGATCTCAACGCCGCGGTTCATCGGTCCCGGGTGCATCACGAGGGCGTCGGGGGCGGCGGCTGCCAGCCGCGCCTCAGTCAGTCCATAGTTCTCGAAGTAGCTGCTAGAATCCGGCAGTTCCGCGCTGTTCATGCGCTCCTTCTGAATGCGCAGTGCCATCACGACATCGGCGCCGGCAATGCCCTCGCCCAGCCTGGTGAAGTGCTTCGCCGCGGCAAACGGCGGCTCTTCCGGCAGCCAGGCCGTCGGGCCCACCAGCCGCAAATCCGTTGCGCCGAGCGCGGTAAACGCCGTGACGGCCGAGCGGGCGACGCGCGAGTGGGCGATGTCGCCGACAATGGCGATGCCGAGCTTCGCAAAATCCGGCTTGCGGCGCGCGATCGTCAGCGCGTCCAGCAGGCCTTGCGTCGGGTGATCGGTGCGGCCTTCGCCGGCATTGACGATGGCCGTTTGCGGGCCGGCGAGCGCGGCAAGCTTCTCGCAAACGCCGCTCTCCTTGTGCCGCACGATCAGTAGATCGACGTTCATCGCTTCAAGGGTGTACAGGGTGTCGGCCAGCGACTCGCCCTTGGCCGCGGATGACCCGGCGGCGCCCAGGTGCACAACATCCGCGCCCAGCCGTTTCGCTGCCAGTTCAAATGAGCATCGCGTGCGGGTGCTGGGCTCGAAGAACAGGGTTGCGACGGTGCGGCCGGCGAGCGCAGCCGGGTAATCGGCCGCAACGCCGGGTGTGGCGATCAACGGCTCGGCGGCGGTGAGCAGCGCCTCGATCTCGGCAGCCGGCACGCCGTCCAGCGTCAGCAAATGGCGCAGGCGGCCTTGTGCGTCGAACTGTGGTGACACAATGTTGTTCATTCGGATGAAATGTTTCGGTGCCGTGCCGGCTCCCGCAGCCAGGACTCCAGAATCAGGCGCGCCGCGCGGCTGTCGATGTCGCCCTTGCGCAGCCGTCGCCGGCCGGCCTGGCGCTCGGCCTTGAGTTCCGTCTCCGCTTCATGCGACGACAGTCGCTCGTCGACCAGATACACCGGCAGACCGAGCCGATCGCCCAGCGTCTGCGCGAAAACACGCGCCTGCTCGGTAATCGGTTGCTCGCTGCCGTCGGCATTATACGGGATGCCGACCACCAGGGCTTGCGGATGCCACTCGGTTGCGAGCCGTTCGATCGCCGGCCAGTCCGGCTCGCCGTCGTGTGCGGGGATGATGCTCAGGCCGCCGGCCGTCTGGGTCAGGCTCTGGCCGACCGCGACGCCGATGCGTCGCAGGCCGAAATCGAAACCCAGCGCAGTAATGGGCTTAATCACCGTTACTTGCGAGCCGGTTCAAGGCCGCTCGAGGCGTGCCATTGGGCCGGCGCAGCTAGGCATGCCCGGCGTCGCCGGAGAGCATATCGATGTCGATGCCGATCAGGCGGGCAGCCGCGTGCCAGCGCTCCTCCGGCGGTGTCTCGAACAGCAGCGCCGCATCGGCCGCCGTGGTCAGCCAGGCATTATCGGCAAACTCCTGTTCAAGCTGACCCGCGCCCCAGCCGGCGCAGCCGACCGCGAACAAGCTTTGCTCCGGTCCGGCGCCCTGCGCCATCGCCGCGAGGATATCCTGCGAGCTGGTGACGCCGATCTCGTCGGTGATTTTGAGCGTGGCCTGCCAGCTGCCGATCGGCTTGTGAATCACGAAGCCCCGTTGCGGTTGCACCGGCCCGCCGGCAAAAATCGGTTGCGCCGCCGTCTGCGGCGCCGTCACTTCCAGCTTGAGCTGGGCGAATACCTCTCCCAGCGTGATGGTCATCGGCCGGTTGATGACGATGCCGAGCGCGCCGTCCGCGTTGTGCTCCCAGATGTAGGTGACCGTTTCATGGAAATTCGGGTCGCCGAGCGCAGGCATCGCGATCAGGAACTGGTTGGTGAGGAAATCTTGACTCATGAGGCCAGTATCGGGGAGTGCGGGTCCCATACGCAAGCGAACTGTCATTCCTGCAGGAAGCAGGAATCCAGTTGCCATGGACGGTAGCTTGATGGTTGCCGATGCGTTGCCGTCCATGGCCGATGGATTCCGGCGTCCAAGCCGGAATGACGTTCTACAGAATGGTTTGCAGACGCTCAATCAGCCGATCCACTTCCTCCAGTGTGTTGTAGTGCGCCATCGAGACACGCACCACACCGTTTTGCGCCGCAAGACCGAGGGCGTCGATCAGGCGCTTCGCGTAAAAGTGCCCGTAGCGGATCGCGATCCGGTGCGGATCGAGCTGCGGCGGCACCGTGGCCGAATCACGGCCGGCGACGGTGAAGGCAATCGTCGGCAGCCGATCCGGCCCGGCCTCGGTGTCGCCGATGATCGTGACGTTCGGCTTGCTGCTCAGAAAATCCAGCAGCCGCGCAGCGAGCGCATGTTCATGTGCTGCAAAGGCCGTGGCGGCGGCTTGGACATGCTCGCGCAGCGACGCGTCCGGCGCCACGCCGTGGCGCTGGCCGATATCCCGATAGTAGGCCGCAACGCCGGTCGTGCCCCACACCAGTTCGTGCGTCGCGCCGCCCGGCTGCAACTTGTACGGCAGCGCGTCGCGGTCGAAAAACTCGTGGTTAAGGTTGGCGAGCGCGAGCAGCTTGTCGCGCTTGCCGTAGAGGACCGCAAGGTGCGGCCCGAAAACCTTGTAGGTGCTGAACGTGTAATAGTCGACGTCGCATGCCGTCACGTCGATTGCACCGTGCGCCGCGCACGCGACGCCGTCAATGCACACCTCCGCGCCATGCTCGTGCGCCAGGCGTGTTGCCGCAGCCAGCGGCGTCAACTGGCCGACGACATTGGATCCTTGCGTGAAACAGACCAGCCGCGTGTGTTCGTTGAGGAGCGGCGCGAGGTCTTCAACGTGGAGTTGAAAGGTCTCCGGCCGGACCCGCCATTCGCGCAGCTGGATTCCCTGTTGCGCCAGGCGCCGCCACGGCGTGATGTTGGCTTCGTGATCGAGATTCGTCACGACGATTTCGTCGCCGGGTTTGAGGCTTGGCGCCAGCGCACGGGCGAGGCGCCCGATCATTGCCGTCGTGGAGGGGCCGAAGATGATCTCGGCGGGATCCCGCGCGTTGATAAAGCCGGCCATCGCCGCGGCCGCGTCGTCCTGCCGCCGGGTCGCCAGTTCCGATACCGGGTAGCTTGCGCCAACCTGTACCGGCGATGTCGCCATGTAATGCGCGACACGCTCGATTACGCCGTCCAGCACCTGGCTGCCGCCGGCATTGTCGAAGTAAGCCCAGCCATCCGCCAGCCCGGGGAAGCGGCTGCGGACGTAGTCGATGTCGAGCGAACCATTCATTTATTTATTCCCGGGTGACTCTCTTCCAGCTCCAGGACCAGCTCACGCAACGTCTTCGATCCCACTGACGCGGCAATGGCGCGATCGACATCGTTGGCGATGCGGTTGACCGGGGCGAGCGAATGGAGCTGGCGCTCGCCGGTCCCGGGCTGCGGTTCGTAATGGCGCACCGCCATCAGAATTTCCTCCAGGCGGATGTCGCTCATGTCGCGCCCCGGCACGTAGCCTGGCTTCGGCTCGTCGACAGTGAGCAGCAGGCCGGCGCCGTAGAGCTGATCGCAGATATTCGCGACCGCGTCGCCCGACGCATGGGTGCGATGCGTCAGGTCATTGACCGACAGCGGCCGCTGGCGGCGCAGAAACTGGCTGCCGACCCAGATCATGACCAGCAGCGCCAGCTTTTCGCGCAGCCGGCTGCCGAGATAATGATGGATGTGATAGCGGCTGACGAAGTCCGGGTTCTGCGCGTAAAACGTGATCTCGGCGCCGATCAGCAGAATCAGCCAGCTCAGGTAAAGCCAGATCAGGAAGAAGATCACGATTGCGAAGCCGGAGTAAATCGCGGTCACGCGCGTGGTCGAACTGGTGAACAAGGTGAATGCCAGGCCGGCCGATTGCCACAATGCTCCGGCGATGATGCCGCCGATCAGCGCGGGCCGGAACTTGACCCGCGTGTTCGGCGCGAAGATATAGATAAAGGTAAATGCTGCGATCACCAGCAGATAAGGCCCCGCATGAGCGGCAACCAGCGCAATCGTGCCGAACGGCTGGACGCTGGTCAGGTGCTGAACGGTTTCCTGGCTGCTGATCGTGGCGGTAAGGCCCAGTGCGCCGACGGTCAGCGCCGGGCCGACGATCACCACGCTCAGGTAGTCGCTGAAGCGACGCAGTAGCAGGCGCGCGCGCTGCACGTGCCAGATCTGGTTGAACGCGCCTTCGACCTTCTGCAGCATTGAAATGACGGTGATGATCAGCAGGATGACGCCAACCGAGCCGAGTACGCTGGCGTTGACGTTATTGACGAACGCGGCGATCTGGTCGGCCAGTTGCTGGCCCTTGGTGCCCAGCGGCGCGAGAAACTGGTACAGCGCCGGCTCCAGCACGTTGTGCATGCCGAAGCCTTTGAGCAACGAAAAGCTGAGCGCAATCAACGGCACCAGCGCGAGCAGCGTGGTGTAGACGAGGCTCATCGCGTGCAGCGTCAGATGCCCCTCGAAGGCATCGCGAGCAACGACAAAGCCTACGCGCGCGATGTTGATCGGCACGCGCTGATACCACGGCATTTCCGCCGTCTCGATACCCCACAGCCGGCCGAACCAGCGTTGCGTGAGCCCCGGCCCGGACATCAGGCCTGACGCTTGCGGTCGAGGCGGGCGGCGAACTCGAGCAGAATCGTGCGGTACAGGTCTTCGTCGAGCAGCTTGTCTTCGACGCCCGCGTCGATGTTGGGGTTGTCGTTCACTTCGATCACGTACAGCTTGCCTTCGTGCTGCTTGATGTCGACGCCGTAGAGGCCGTCGCCGATCAGATTGGCGGCCTTGAGCGCGGCATCGACTACCTCGGCCGGCGCATTCTCGACTCGCAGCGTTTCAAACCCGCCTTCGGTGAACCGGCCGCCCGCCTTGTGATTGACGATCTGCCAGTGATTTTTCGACATGAAATACCGGCAGGCGAAAATCGGCCGGCGGTTGAGGATGCCGATGCGCCAGTCGAACGCAGTATAAACATATTCCTGCGCCAGAATCAGATCGGACTCCTTGAACAGTTGCGCGGTCAGCGCCTTGAATTCTCCCATGTCGCGGGCCTTGTGCACGCCGCGGGAAAACGAGCCGTCCGGAATCTTCAGCACCACCGGCCAGCTCAACGTTTCGTCGATGGTTTCGGTCACGCCTTTCTGCAGTATCACCGTCTTCGGGCGCGGCACGCGGTTGGCGCGCAGCAGCTCCGCAAGATAGACCTTGTTGGTGCATTTGAGAATCGAATTCGGGTCGTCGATGACGACCATGCCTTCGCTTTCCGCCTTGCGCGCGAAACGATAGGTGTAATGGTCGATCCGCGTGGTTTCTCGAATGAACAAGGCGTCGTATTCCGCGAGCCGCGCGTAATCCTTTTTGGCAATGATGTCGATATCGAAGCCGAGGCTTTTGCCGACCCGCTCGAACTTGCGGATCGCTTTCATGTCCGACGGCGGCAGCGGATCATCGCGGTTATATAGAATCGCGAGATCGTAGCGCGCGCTCGCCGGTGCGCGGCGCGCGCGCCAGCGCCGGTTCAACTGCGCGTCCATCGCCTCGGCGAAGGCTTCGTGCTGGGCCGCCTTGAGCTGGTTTAAAAAGACCGGACGGATGCGCGTGATGCGCCACTCCTGGTCCTTCTTGAACTCAACGTACAGCAGCGGGCACGGAAACATTTCGAAGATCTGCCGGCCGATTTCCTCGAAGCGCTCGTCGGCGCAGCGGCCGAAATACAGGAACAGATCGAAGTGCTCGCGCACCGAACGTTTCAGGCGTTTGTGCACCAGCTCGTCGAGATCGGACGCATCGAGCGAGTACAGCGATTTGCGGCTCAGCTCCGACATCGTGCGCACGCTCGGAAGGACGCGATGGCGGCGCGCCTCGGCGAGCAGCGAGCAGTAGTAACCGACGCTCAGGTAGCTGTAGCCGCGGCACAGGTTGATGATCTTGAGGCCGCGCTGGGTTTGCAGCTCTCCGCCGGAGAGGTATTCCTTCGCGGTGACCACGCGCAGCTCGGGAAAGCTCGCGTGCCAGTCGGTTTTGTTTTCGACAACGATAATAGTGTTGGACATGCTGAAATTATTACCTTCCAATCTTGTCATTCCAGCGCAGGCTTACTCAGTCGTTCCTGCGAAGGCAGGAACCCACTCAGATCATTCGTGCGAAGCACGCAAGATCAACAGGCGGGTCATTCGCCCCGTCTCCGTATCACCAGCGCCGCGCGTTGCGCTGCCTTA
This sequence comes from Gammaproteobacteria bacterium, assembly GCA_035701285.1. Lineage (GTDB taxonomy): Bacteria > Pseudomonadota > Gammaproteobacteria > Natronospirales > DASSBR01 > DASSBR01. The sequence goes on from DASSNT010000022.1 coordinate 16,687, forward strand.
CCGTACCGGGCCATGCCCTCGAACTCGCGCTTCAGTATCGGCATGTTGATCGAGTCGAGCGGCGCCTTGTGCTTGTCGTACTCCACATACGGATCGTGCACGTAAACGAACCGCTCGTCGAAGCCGGTTACGGTGACCCAGTGCGGAAACTTCTCGCGGTAGATTCGATACGAACTGATCAGCACGACCGGGATGCCGCCGGCCTCGAACTGCGCCTGCATCGCGTTCAGACCCAGGGCATGGTAGTGAACCTGAATTGCGCTTTCGCGGATCTCGTCGAGAAAGTCCTCCTGGGTGAGGCGGATCACCTCTTTCTTTTCCGGGTTGCGCACGGAGTCGATGAACAGCGCGCTGGCGTCGTTGACGAAAATCTCGACGTCGAAGCCGCGATGCCAGGCGGACAAGGCCATGCCGTACGGACCGCAGCCACCGTGGCCGGAAGTCATGAATACCGTGGTCGCCTCGCGCCATAGCCGTATTTCCAGCTTGCGGTCAGGCGCAAGCGTCGGATCGAGCGCCTGCATCGCCATGATCATGGTCGCCGGGCCGCAGGTGAAGTCCAGCGTCTGCTCGTAGTAAGGCACGCGTGTAGTCGCCGGCTTCAGATGCGCGACCAGCGACTTCTCCATGCGCAGCGCGTCCGCATGGTCTTCGTAATAGTCCGGATAAGTGCCGAACGGCCGGTAGCCCATCTTGCGGTAAAGCTGTTCGCCGGCGGCATTGTCGACGCGGATTTCGAGCCGCATCGCGATGCAGTCCCGCTCCCGGCTCACGGCTTCCGAATGTTCCAGCAAAGCCTGCGCGACGCCGCGGCCGCGATATTCAGGCGCGACCGCAATCGAATAAAGGCGGGCGAGCGACGTGCCGGTCCGAAACAGCACCAGCGCATAGCCGCGCAGCGCGCCGGCTTCGATATCGATCAGCAACGCCGCATTGCCGCGGCCGATGAGATAGCGAAAGTTGCGGCGGCTGAGCCGGTCGCTGTCGAAGCAGCGTTCTTCCAGGGCGACAAGTGCTTCGAGATCGTCGAGCGTGGCGGAGCGGATCATGGCCCGAGTTCCAGCGGCGGCTCATCCATCGCCGGAATCTGCTCGCGCAGACTCTGGATATGATCTTCCCAGTATCGCGGCGTGTTGAACCACGGAAAGCTGTGCGGAAACGCCGGGTCGTCCCAGCGGCGCGCGATCCACGCCGCGTAATGCATGATCCGCAGCGCCCTGAGCGCTTCCAGCAGATGCAGCTCGCCGCCATTGAAGTCGGCGAACTGCCGATAGCCTTCGAGTATCGCCGAGAGTTGCGCCGTCATCTCGCCCCGGTCGCCGGACAGCAGCATCCACAGGTCCTGAACGGCCGGTCCATTGGCGGCATCGTCGAAATCAACGAAATGCGGGCCGGCGTCGGTCCACAAAATGTTGCCGGGATGACAGTCGCCGTGCAGCCGCAGCGGCCTGTAGCCGCCGGCGCGCGCAAAAGCGCGTCGTGCGCCGGCGAGAATCGCATCGGCGATTTCCGTGTACCGCGGCACCAGTTCCGCCGGCAGAAAACCGCTCGCGAGCACCGCGTTCCGCGCGGGCACGCCCAGCGCGTCAACGTCGATCGCGCTGCGGTGGCGGAACGGCTGCGCCCGCCCGGCGGCATGAATCCGGCCGATGAAGCGGCCGAGCCACTCGAGGTTGGTCGCGGAATCCAGCTCCGGCGCCCGGCCGCCGCGGCGCGGGAACAGCGCGAAGCGGAACTCGCCGCCGGACAACAGCGTCCGGCCGGCTTGATCGGCCAGCGGCGCGACCACGGGAATATCCAGTTCGGCCAGCTCCGTCGCAAAGGCATGTTCTTCGATAATGGCGGCGTCGCTCCAGCGTCCGGGACGGTAAAACTTGGCCACCAGCGGCGCCCCGTCTTCGACACCGATCTGGTAGACCCGGTTTTCGTAGCTGTTGAGCGCCAGAAGCTCCCCGCTCGTGCGCCAGCCGGCGCGATCCACGGCGTCCAGCAGCACATCGGGCGTGAGGCTTTGGTAGGGTGCTGCGGCGGGCTCGGCCATGAAGATATTGTATCGTTACTCACATGCACGAGTATCCTGATCGCATCGTCTGCCTGACGGAAGAACCGACCGAAACGCTCTACCTGCTCGGTGAAGAGTGGCGCATCGTCGGCATCTCCGGTTTCACGGTGCGCCCCCCCCGAGGCGCGCAGGCAAAAACCGAAAGTGTCGGCGTTCACCAGCGCCAAGATCGACAAAATCCTCGCGCTCGAGCCGGACCTGTGTATCGGCTTCTCGGACATGCAGGCGGATATCGCCGCCGAACTCGTTCGCCGCGGTATCGAGGTCCACATCTTCAACCATCGCAGCGTTGCTGAGATTTTCCGCATGATTCGCACGCTCGGCGGGATGATCGGCTGCCAGGACAAGGCGGCGGTTTTGTGCAAGCGGCTGAACGATAACCTGGAGGCGGCCCGGCGCAGCGCCGCCGATCTGCCGGCGAGGCCGAAAGTTTATTTCGAGGAATGGGACGAGCCGCAGATCAGCTGTATCAAATGGGTGTCGGAACTGATCGGCATCGCGGGCGGCGACGACATCTTTCCGGAGCTGGCGTGCCAGCCGCTGGGGAAGAACCGCATTATTGCCGATCCGCATGAGGTGGTGCGCCGGGGTCCCGACATCATCATCGGCTCCTGGTGCGGTAAGAAGTTCCGCCCGGAGATGGTCGCGGCGCGGCCGGGATGGGCCGAAGTGCCGGCGGTGCGGGCCGGCGCGCTGCATGAAATCAAGTCGTCGATCATCCTGCAGCCGGGGCCGGCGGCGCTCAGCGATGGCATCGCCGCGCTGCAGACAATAATCCGCGACTGGGCGATGTTGCAAAAAAACAACCAGCCGGGCCTCAACCCGTAAGCTGATCCTCGCCTGAAGCCCTGTCCGACAGCGATTCCGCCGCCAAAACTTATTTACGACAAAACGTTGACATTCTGTTGTTTCTGGACTACGGTCAGCATTGAAGAAGCGCCGAAGGCGTGAATACGGGGTTAAATCCTGTGTGGCGCAGAGGCAACAGCTACGGCGGTTCGTTCAAATGAACATCCTGCCGGGGTGGTTCTTCAAAGCAGGGAGTAGTGGATGTGGCAGTGCAGGAGCACGCATTGTTTTTCGGCAACGGACGAACAAATCACCACGCTCCCCGGCCGGCTGCGCCGGCTGCAAGGGGTAAATTTTCTTCGGCCAAGGCGCAGCGACGGTCGGAGGGGGTATTTCTGATGAAATCATTCTTTAGCAGACGCGGGCTTGTCCGCGGTGCTGCGGTGGCGATAGCACTGGGCATGTGCTTCGCCGGCGGCACTGCCTGGGCAGCCAACAAGTCGTCTGGTGGTATTTACGGTGAGGCGCCGGCCGGTGCCAATAACGTCGTAATTGTCACCAGCGACACCGGCCTGACCCGGCAAGTGGTTGTCGGCAGCGACGGCCGCTTTGAGTTCAGCGCCCTGCCGATTGGCACCTACACCGTTCAGCTCCAGCAGAACGGCTCCGTGACCTCGGCCCGCACCGTACAGGTCAGCCTGGCGACATCGACTCACGTCGGTTTCGGTGAAGCCGCGCAGTCTCTCGGCACCATCCAGGTTGTCGGCGGCGCGATCAACCCGATCGACGTCACCACCGCGAGCACCTCGCTGGTGTTGAGCGATGCCCAGTTCGAGAAGCTGCCGGTCGCGCGCAACACCACCGACGTCGCCTTGCTGGCGCCGACTACCGTTCGTGGCGATCCGTCGTTCGGTCTGGACGTTCCGTCCTTCGGCGGCGCCTCGATCGCGGAGAACGCCTACTTCCTGAACGGCCTGAACATCACCGATGCGTTCAACTTCACGGCCTACGCGCGGCCGCCGTTCGAGTCGCTGGCGCAGTACCAGGTGAAGACGGGCGGTCTCGACGCGGCCTGGGGTCATGCGCTCGGCGGCATCATCAACATGGTCAGCAAGAGCGGTACCAACCAGTTCCATGCTGGCGCCAACGTCTACTGGATTCCGCGCGGCCTGTACGCGAGCAGCCCGGACGTGCTTCACGTCAACGATGCCGGCGAAGGCTATAGCTACTTCACCCGGCTGAGCGACGACGACCATTCCGAGCTGACCTACAATCTGTACGGTAGTGGCCCGATCGTGAAGGACCATCTGTTCTTCTACGCCCTGTACCAGGGTCAGGACATTCACGACGATAACTTCACGACCACGCAGTTCCAGCCCGGCGAAAACTCCACGCCGCAGGGTCTCGTAAAGATCGACTGGCAGATCAACAGCAATAACGTGCTCGAACTGACCGCGTTCAGCAGTGCGCATGACAACGAGTTCAGGCAGTACACGCTGGTGAGAAACGGCAGCACCTGGTTCGACCCGAACGACTTTGAAACGCTGACGCAGCATCGTGGTTCCGAAGCCTATATCGGCAAGTACACCGCGACGATCACCAGCGACTTCAGCTTGTCCGGGATGTGGGGTTACATCACGTTCGACCAGTCGCAGGATTCGTCGTCGGATGCCTGCCCGTATGCGATCGACTTCCGCACCAATGGTGGCGGCGAGGCGATCGGGTGCTGGACCACGTTCTCTATTCCGGGTAAGGAAGACTACGACGCTCGTCACCAGGTACGTATCGATGGCGAGTGGAACCTCGGTCCGCACGACATCACGTTCGGCTACGACTGGGAGAAGTTCTTCGTCTCCAGCCACACCATTTACACCGGCGGCGTGCGCTGGGATTATCTCCCGACGCCGGACGAGCCGCTCGATGATGGCGGCGTCCTCACGCCGGTGCCGGTGTCTGCAGGCCCGAATAATGGCCCGCTCGGCGGCGAAAGCTATGCGTTCAAGCGTCACTTCGAAAATGGCGCCGAGTTCAACACCGTTAACACCGCGTTCTACGCGCAGGATAACTGGCGTATCAACAACTTCTACCTGCGCCTGGGCGCGCGGTTCGAGAAGTTCCAGAACAACAACCCGGCCGGCGTCGCGTTTATCGAAACCGACTACCTGTTTGAGCCGCGGCTTGGCCTGTCCTGGGACGTGTTCGGCGATTCCAGCCTGAAGGTGTACGGCAACTTCAGCCGCCAGTACATGCCGGTGGCAATGAACACCAACGTGCGCCTGTCGGGTAGTGAGCTGGACTACCACGAGTACTATACGTACGACGGTATCAATCCGGATGGTTCGCCGATCAACCCGCAGTTGTTCAGCGATCGCTTCATCATCAGCGACGGCAGCCTGCCGGATGCTTCGCGTGTGGTCGCCCAGAACATCGACCCGATGTACCAGGACGAGTTCATTCTCGGCGCCCAGCAGCGGCTGACCGGCACGCAATGGTCGTTCGGTCTTCGCGGCATCCGCCGCGAGCTGAAGTCCGCGATGGACGACGTCTGTACCTTCCGGTTCGCGGCTTTTGACGCCATCACGTACCTCGAGCAGACTTACGGTGCAGACCCGGCCTATGTGGCCGCAACTGCGCCGACCTGCGTGCTGATCAATCCGGGCCAGGACGTGGTCTGGAATATCTCTCTGCATCCGGGCGAGGAGCCGCAGAACGTCACGATTCCGGCCGACGCGCTTGGCGTGCCGAAGGCTACCCGTTACTACAACGCGGTCGAGCTGTTGTTCGAACGTGCTTTCGACGGCAAGTGGTTCCTGAACGGTTCGTTGACCTGGTCGCACAGCTACGGCAACGAGGAAGGTTACGTCCTTTCCGACATCGCCCAGGATGACGCCGGTATCACCGAAGCGTTTGACTTCCCGGGTCTGACGGAAGGCGCCTACGGTAACCTGCCGAACGATCGTACCTGGGTGCTGAAGATGTTCGGTGCCTGGCAGTTCGCGCCGGAATGGCGTGTCGGTGCCAACTTCTACTACAGCTCGGGTCAGCCGCTTAGCTGCTTCGGCCTGTATGCAGGGTACCGTTCGTTCGCTACGCTTTATGGCAACGACTCCCACTACTGTGGTGGTCAGCTCGTGACCCGTGGCTCGGCCGGCCGGCTTGAGGACTTCTACAGCCTCGACGGCAGCATCCATTACCTGCCGAGCTGGGCCCCGGGCCTGACGTTCGGCATGTCGGTCGTTAATATCTTTAACTTCCAGCATGCTACCGACGTATCGCAGACGGGTGAAACCTCCGGTGCCGTTCCGGTCAACACGTACCTGTTGCCGACTGCCTATCAGCAGCCGCGGTACTTCCGGTTCAGCGTCGAGTACGACTTCATGTAAGTCGGATAACAAGAAAGGGTGTTTGGGCCGAGTAATCGGCCCTTCATCCACCAGAATTGAGCCGCCGGTATTTACCGGCGGCTTTTTTTTGCGTGGAAGGAGTTCATTCGAGATGGTCGCACGGTGCATTTTTTGTCTCATATAAACAACAAATGACTTCAAAAAGCTGGATGTCGAGGTTGCTGCATTCGGAAATGCTGCCCCGCGAAAAGACAAATAATTACGAAATCGGGTTGAATAACTGTTGTTTATCTGCTAGACCTTAAGAGGGGAAGATCGCTAAGGCCCGCAATGCGCACAAATACTCACGTCGTATTTCGGCAACGGTGCGCGGATTTCGGACCCATCAGCGGCCTTTTCAGGAATGGGGAAGTAGACCAGGCAGTGCAGGAGCACCATTTGCTTATTTGCAACGGAAGAACAGAAATGTCGCTTTTCCGCTGCCGGCCGCGCCGGCTTCAGGGGTAAATGATCTTTCGGCTGAGGCGCGGCAGCGGCCGAGGAGGAACATGTAATGAAGGGATACTTCAAGCGACATGGGGTCTTGTGGACCTTTGTTCTGTCTTTCGCGCTGGGCGCTTTGGGCGCCAGCACCGGCGCCTCGGCGGCAAACTTCACGGCAGGCGGCATATACGGTGAAGCGCAGCCGGGCACGACGGTCATTGCTACCAGCAATGGCACCGGCCTGACGCGTGAAACGACGACGAATAGCGCCGGCCATTTCGAGTTCGTGCAACTGCCAATCGGCGTATACACGGTCCGGGTGCAGCAGAACGGCAACGTGGTCGAAACTGCAATGGTGCGCGTCACCATCAACCATTCCACACATGCCCGGTTTGCCGGTGAGGCGCAGGCACTGGGGACCATCCAGGTAACGGGCGGCGCCATCAACCCGATCGACGTGACGAAGACGAATACCTCGCTGGTACTGAACTCAGCGCAGTTTGACCAGTTGCCGATCGCGCGTAACGAAAACGCCATTACCCTGCTGGCGCCGTCGGTGATTCAGTCCTCCCCGCGCCTCGGCGTCGAAACGACCTCGTTCGGCGGCGCGTCGTCGGCGGAAAACCTCTATCTGCTGAATGGCTTGAACGTCACCAACAATCGCAACTTCGTCGCCTTCTCTCATCCGCCGTTCGAGGGTTTGGAGGAATACCAGGTGATTACCGGCGGGCTGCCTGCCGAATACGGCGGCGCAATCGGCGGTGTTCTCAACATCGTCACCAAAAGCGGTACCAACACGTACCACGCTGGCGCCAACATTTTTTACAGCCCAAGCGGCCTGCGATCCGAGACGCCTGTTGTGTCTATCCCCAATTACCAGACCGGGGGTTCGCAGGTTTCGCTGCGTCATCCGATCTCACTGGTGAACCCTGAGTCGAGAACCGCGCTGTACGAGGACGTCAACAACCTGGTTTACAATGTGTACGGTAGCGGCCCGATCGTGAAGGACCATCTGTTTTTCTACGCCTTGTACCAGGGCAATAACTTCCACGGCCGCGGCTACTCCCTCTCGGAGCGCGGTGATGTGGATAGCGGCGATCCGCAATATCTCGCCAAGGTCGACTACCAGATCAACGACGCCAATCTGCTGGAATTGACTGCGTATTCGAGCAAGCACGGCAACGATTACACGTTCTATTCGCTCCAGAAGGGCAATGGCGCGAGTCGGGCCATCGTCGGCGATGCCAGAACGTATACCAACAACGCCGGCGGCAAAGCCTATATCGGCAAATACACGCTGGTGCCGACCAACGACTTCAACATCTCGGCGATGTTCGGCTATGTCACGTTCGACGAGTCGCAGGAGTCGAATACACGCGATTGTCCGCAGGTTTCAGACGACCGATCCGGCACGGCTATTCATCTCGGGTGCTGGAGTGCGGCGAGTTACCAGGGTGAAGATGACTACGCGGCCCGTCATGAGACCCGTATCGACGCCGAATGGCAGCTTGGGCCGCACGACATCACGTTCGGTTACGACAAGCAGGCGTTCTACGCTCACATCAGCACCGTCACGACCGGCGGCGTCGGCTGGATTTACTATTCGCGGCCGAGCAGCGGCACTACTCAGCAAGGCAGCTTCGCCATTCCGGCGGGCGTTGACGAATACGTCGAACGTCGCTTCTTCAGTAACGCCGCGATCTATCATAATTACCGGCACGCGTACTACGCGCAGGACAACTGGAAAATCGGCAACTTCTACTTCCGCTTCGGCGGCCGTCTGTGGTCGAACGAGTCGAATAATGGATCCGGCATCACGTTCCTTAGCTGGGAAAACCAGTTTGAGCCGCGCCTGGGTCTCTCCTGGGACGTGTTCGGTAACTCGTCTCTGAAGCTGTACGCCAACGCCGGCCGGTACGCGATCAGGGCGTCGGGGGATCTCAACGAACGTCTCGCCGGAGGGGAAACGGACTGCTTTACGTACTACACGTTCACCGGAATGGATCCGGCGACCGGGGCGCCGACTGGTTTGAAGCGGTTCGCGCCCGCTGCGACCTCGCCCGAGACCACGAACCTTGGCTTCTGCGTGAACGGTGCCAATGGCACCCCGGACAACCCGAGCTCGCTTCTCGCTAAGAACATCGAGCCGCCGGAACAGCAGGAAATCATCCTCGGCGCGCAGTACCGGATCGAGGGCACCCAGTGGTCCGTCGGCCTGCGCGGCATCCGCCGGAAGTTGTTGAACTATATCGACGACGTCTGCGGTGCGAACCCGCCCGCCTTCTTTATGCTGCCGGTGGACGAGGGCGGCTTCAATTACGACAACCATATCTACAACTACGTGAAGGAGCATGCGGGCAAGGCGACGGCGGACCAATTGCCGGGCTGCTTCCTGATGAATCCCGGTCATGATGCCGTTTCGGTGAATCAGCAGACCGGGGAGACGTTCACAATCCCGGCGAAGGTGTTCCGCATGCCGGAACCAGAGCGCTACTACAACGCGATCGAACTCAAATTCGACCGCGCGTTCGATGGCAAGTGGTTCATGCACGCGTCGATCGTCTGGTCACACCTGTACGGAAACGAAATGGGCTACACCCTGCCGTCGATCGGCCAGGTCGATGCCGGCATCACCGAGCTGTTCGACTTCCCGGGGTTGATGGAAGGCGGCTACGGCAACCTGGACAATGACACCCGTTGGCAGGTCAAGGTATTCGGTGCGTATAACTTCGCGCCGGAATGGCGGGTGGGCTTCAACGTCCATTACCGCAGCGGTCTGTCCTTGAGTTGTCGTGGTATTTATGCCGGGTCTTCCCCGAGCATTATCGCCAGAGCGTATGGCTCGGTGTCGCACTTTTGCAATGGCAAGTTGACCCCCCAGGGCAGCCTGGAAAAGGGGCCGCGAGTCTACTGGCTTGACCTGAGTCTGAACTACCTGCCGGACTGGGCGCCGGGTCTGAAATTCGGCGTGGCGGTGAACAACGTGTTCGACTACCATCAGCCGACAGCACTGGACCTGACCTACTCCTCCGGCGGCCTGTTTGCTCGCGACGCGTCGTACCTGACGCCGACGTACTTCCAGGACCCGCGGTCTGTACGCTTCAGCATCGAGTACGACTTCCTGTAAGTCGCTATCAAAGAAGAACGGAGTGACGGGCCGGCTTCCGGCCCGTCATTCAAAAAGATTGAGCCGCCGGCATTTTGACCGGCGGCTTTTTTTTTTGTGAGCATTTAGAACCGCCAGCCAGCGGTGAACGCGCTGCGGCTGTACACGTGGGTCGTAAATCGGAACCGCAAGAGGCAGGAGGGGTTACCTTCCTGCCTGTCGCGGCTCCACGCTTACGGATTGTGTGCGTGGATTTCTACGAACGGGATGAAAAATCGATACGTATGCCGGAAATCGCAGCTTCTCTCGCTGCTGTCGCAGGGGGAGAAGGTCGAGCTCATCAGCGCCTGCCGTGTTGCCAGCACCATCAGCGCGGGCGAATCCGATTCGACAACGCGGGGTTGGAGAACGCGTCCGTCGGGACTGACGGTGAACGCGTAGGTGACGTGAAAAGTCCGCGCGTCCGGGTACTTGGATTTTTCAGGGACGTTTTGGGTGCTGTATGGCCCCGACCCGCTCGGTTTCGCGGTGGGCGAGGTTGCCTGAGGCGCCGTGGCGCATCCGGCCATGAGGGCGGCCGCGGCCAAAGCGGTGGCCGCCAGTTTCCAGGAGTCGCGAATCATAACGTACCTCCTCTGCTGTTGATACGTTCAATTTGAGTTTAGCAGAGGATTCAGCTCCCGGTTGGCGCTCCTGCAAGCAGGCGGTAAGCCTCCCGATACTTTTCCGACGTCTTCTCGGCAATGTCCGGGGGCAGGTTTGGCCCCGGCGGCGTCTTGTCCCAATCGAGCGTTTCGAGATAGTCGCGCACGAACTGCTTGTCGAAGCTGGGCGGGCTGATGCCCGGGCGGTAGCTTTCAGCCGGCCAGAAGCGGGAGGAGTCCGGTGTCAGCGCTTCGTCGATCAATACCAGCTGGCCGGCCTCGTCAAGCCCGAACTCGAATTTGGTGTCCGCGATGATCACACCGCGCTCGGTGGCGTGGCTGGCCCCGAACTCGTACAGCGCGAGCGTCACGTCGCGAACCTGCGCGGCGAGATCAGCGCCGACAAGCCGTTCGACGTCGCCGAAGCTGATGTTTTCGTCGTGCTGCCCGGCGGCGGCCTTGGACGAGGGCGTGAACAACGGTTCCGGCAGGCGATCCGCCTGGCGGAGGCCCGTCGGCAGCGGCAGACCGCAGAGCGTGCCGTTCGCCTGATAGTCCTTCCAGCCGGAACCGATCAGGTAGCCGCGCGCGATCGCCTCTATCGGCAACGGCTTGAGTTTGCGCACGACCATCGCGCGCCCTTCCACGAGCCGCCGGTCTTCGGGGTCCGGAACCGCCTCATCGAGCGATATATCGGCCAGGTGGTTCGGGACGATGTGCCGGGTACGCTCGAACCAGAAGCGCGCCAGGTTCGTGAGAACCTCGCCCTTGCCCGGAATCGGGTCCGGCAGAACCACGTCGAACGCCGACAGGCGGTCGCTGGCGACGATCAGCAGGTGACCGTCGCCAACGGCGAAGATGTCGCGCACCTTGCCCCGGTGAACCAGCGGCAGGGACTTGAGATTGGCTTCGATGAGGGTGCCGGGCATTGGAAATGGCCTCACGCAAAGACGCAAATTATCCGCCGCCACCATCCGCAAAGTCCAACAATAGTAGAATGAGCAACTTTTGTGGCAGCGGGGAAGCATCGTGAGTTGGTGGAGCGCACTTGTCGGCGGCACGCTCGGGTTCGTTATTGGCGGACCGATCGGCGCGATCATCGGCGCCGCGCTCGGCCATATGGTCGGCGGCGGCACCGACTGGGCGCGCCTGGCCGGTACCTACGATCCCGGTGAACGCATTCAGACGGTTTTTTTTACCACCACGTTCTCGGTGATGGGTCACCTCGCCAAGGCGGACGGCCGGGTGTCGGAAAACGAAATCGAGGCCGCGCGGGCGGTGATGGGCCAGATGAATCTGAATGCGGGCCAGCGCGACGCCGCCATTCGATTGTTTCAGCAGGGCAAGCAACCGGGCTTTGAACTGGAAGACGTGCTGGCTCAGTTCCGCCGCGAATGCCAGCGACGGCTCGATCTGTTTCGGGTCTTTGTCGAGATACAGCTTCATGCCGCGTTGTCGGACGGCGAGATCGACGCGGCCGAACGCCGGGTGCTGGAAACGATTTGTGCGCAGCTCGGTATCTCGCGCGCCGAGTTCGCGCGGCTGGAACAGTTAACGCGTGCGCAGCACGGCGGCGGCTGGCGCCAAACGTCTTCCGGCGGCGCCCGGCAGGCGAATCGCGTCACCCTGGCGCAGTCGTACAAGGTCCTTGGCGTCAGCGCCGAGGCCAGCGATGCCGAAGTGAAGAAGGCCTATCGCCGCCTGCTGCATCAGCATCATCCCGACAAGCTGGTTGCGAAGGGATTGCCGGAAGAGATGATGAAGGTGGCCGAACAGAAAACGCAGCAGCTGATCGCAGCCTACGAGCGCATCAAGGAAGCGCGCGGAATGAAATGAAGGTTACAATATGCGCCTTTCGCCAGCCGACATCGCCATGAAAGACTATCTCATCGCGCCTTCGATTCTGTCCGCCGATTTCGCCCGTCTGGGCGAGGAAGCCGCGGCCGTGCTCGAGGCGGGCGGCGACATGATTCACTTCGACGTGATGGACAACCACTACGTGCCCAACCTGACCATCGGCCCGATGGTCTGCAAGGCGCTGCGCAACTACGGCATCGACGCGCCGATCGACGTGCACCTGATGGTCAAGCCCGTCGACCGCATCATCGGCGACTTTGCCGAAGCGGGCGCCACGTATATCACGATCCATCCCGAAGCCAGCGAGCACATCGACCGCTCGCTGCAACTGATTCGCGACGCCGGCTGCAAGGCGGGCCTGTCGTTCAATCCGGCAACCCCGCTTGAATACCTGGACTGGGTGATCGACAAGGTTGACCTGGTGCTGATCATGTCGATCAATCCGGGCTTTGCCGGGCAGTCGTTTATTCCGGCCAGCATGGACAAGATTCGCGCGGCGCGCGAGCGCATCGACACAAGCGGCCGCGATATCCGCCTCGAAGTCGACGGCGGCGTCAAGGCGCATAACATCCGCGCGATTGCCGAGGCGGGCGCCGACACCTTCGTCGCCGGTTCGGCGATCTTCAATGGCGGCGATTACCGGAAGACCGTCAGCGCGCTGCGCGACGAACTGCCCGATGCCTGAGGCCGCCGAGGCGCAAGCCGGCTACACTCACGTTCCGGTCGTCCGCGAGGTCGTGGCCGATCTCGATACCCCGCTCAGTGTTTATCTCAAGCTTGCCGACGGGCCTCATACCTATTTGCTCGAATCGGTGCAGGGTGGCGAAGTCTGGGGCCGCTACTCCGTCATCGGGCTGCGGGCGCGCACGCGCCTGATCGTTGCGGGCGATGAGATCCGGATCGAGCGGGACGACGCCGAACCGGACACGGTGAGCGGCGTGAAAGACCCGCTGAGCTGGATGGACCGCTTCAGACGCCGCTACCGCGTCCAGCCGCATCCCCAGCTGCCGCGCTTTACCGGCGGGCTGGTCGGCTATTTCGACTATGACATCGTTCGCTCGACAGAGCGCCGACTGACGGCGGGGCGTAAGGCAGCCGATATCAATACGCCCGACTGCCTGCTCATGGTGTCGGACGAGTTGGCCGTATTCGACAATCTTGCGGGCAAGCTGTTTCTGATCGTGCATGCACCCGTCGATGCTGCCGATGGCGTCGCCCGTGCCGAAGCGCGCCTGGATGAACTGGCGATCCGCCTGCGGGAACCGGTGTCGTACGGCGCACCGCAACCCGACGCTGCCATGGACGAGGGGCGCTTTCAATCGGCGTTCCCGCAACCCGAATTCGAGGCGGCGGTTGAGCGCGCGCGCGACTATATTCTGGCCGGCGACGTCATGCAGGTCGTGCTGTCGCAGCGGATGTCGGCGCCGTTCGACGGCGCGCCGCTCAACGTGTACCGCGCGCTCCGGTCGTTGAACCCGTCGCCGTACCTGTACTTCATGAACTTTGGCGATTTTCAGGTGGCCGGTTCGTCGCCTGAAGTGCTGGTGCGTGTCGAGGACGGCGAGGTCACGGTGCGGCCGCTGGCCGGCACCCGCCGCCGTGGCGCAACGGCCGCCGAAGACGCGGCGCTGGCCGATGAATTGCTGGCGGACCCGAAAGAGCGGGCCGAACATCTGATGCTGATCGACCTCGGCCGCAACGATGTCGGCCGCATCAGCGCGACCGGCAGCGTGCGCGTAACCGAGCGGATGGTCATCGAGCGCTATTCGCACGTGATGCACATCGTCTCCAACGTCACCGGCCGATTGCGCAAAGGCTTGAGCGCGGTCGACGCGCTGCGGGCGTGTTTTCCGGCCGGGACGCTGTCCGGCGCGCCGAAGGTCCGCGCGATGGAGATCATCGATGAACTGGAGCCGGTGCGCCGCGAGGTCTATTCCGGTGCGGTCGGTTACCTCGGCTGGAGCGGGAATATGGATACCGCTATCGCGATCCGCACCGCCGTCATCCGCAACGGCCGATTGTACGTGCAGGTCGGCGCCGGCGTGGTGCATGATTCGGTGCCGGCGAAAGAGTGGGAAGAGACGATGAACAAGGGCCGCGCGGTATTTCGCGCGGTGGAACTGGCAGGAGAACTTTATGGGCGCTGAGGCGGTCTTCGCATGCTCCTGATGATCGATAACTACGACTCGTTCACCTATAACCTCGTCCAGTACGTCGGCGAGCTGGGCGAAGATGTAGTCGTGCACCGCAATGACGACATTACCGTCGACGAGATCGAGGCGCTGGCGCCGGCGCGCATCGTCGTCTCACCGGGGCCGTGCACGCCGAATGAAGCGGGCGTATCGCTGGAACTGATCGAACGGCTCGCTGGCAAAGTGCCCATCCTCGGCGTCTGCCTCGGCCACCAGGCGATCGGTCAGGTCTATGGCGGCCAGGTCGTGCGTGCCGCATCCGTCATGCACGGCAAAACCTCGCTGATTCGGCACAAAGGCACCGGCGTCTTCGCCGGCCTGCCCGACCCGTTCGAGGCGACGCGCTATCACTCGCTGGTCGTCGCGCCGGACTCGCTGCCGGCATGTCTTGAAGTGACCGCATGGACCGAAGACGATGGCGGCGAAGCCATTATGGGCGTGCGGCATCGCGAGCTGGCCATCGAAGGCGTACAGTTTCACCCGGAGTCGATTCTGACGCAGCACGGACATGCGTTGTTGAAGAACTTTATTCGGGGTTCGGGTTAGAAGAATGCTCTTTCTGTCATCTGACTTTTCTTTGCGCGACAGGCGTACGGAGCGCATCGGCAACAGCGTCGGCTTTCTGGCTCTTCCCGAACCCCGATTCCCGAGCCCCGAACCCCGCTCTTGATCATGGACATCAAACAAGCCATAAGCCTGATAGTCGACCGCGAGGACCTGTCCCGCGCCGACATGGAAACAGTCATGCGCCAGATCATGACCGGCGGCGCAACGCCGATCCAGATCGGCGGCTTCCTCGCCGGGCTGCGCGCCAAGGGCGAAACGGTCGATGAAATTACCGCCGCGGCGCAGGTCATGCGCGAGCTGGCAGCGCGCGTGGAAGTGGACAAGCGCCACCTCGTAGATACTTGCGGCACCGGTGGCGACAACAAAAGCCTGTTCAACGTATCGACGGCCGCGGCATTCGTTGTCGCAGCCGCGGGCGGGCGCGTGGCCAAGCACGGCAATCGGGCGATGTCGGGCTCCTCGGGCAGCGCCGACGTGCTCGAAGCAATGGGTGTCAATCTCGAGGTGGAGCCGGCGGATGTCGGCCGCTGTATCGACACCGTGGGCCTCGGGTTCATGTACGCGCCGGCACATCATTCCGCCGCTCGTTACGCCGCCGCGCCCCGGCGCGAGCTGGGCACCCGCACCCTGTTCAACCTGCTCGGCCCGCTGACCAACCCGGCCGGGGCGCCCAATCAGTTGCTGGGTGTGTTCGCCCCGCGCTGGGCCGAGCCCGTCGCCAAGGTCCTGCGCGCGCTGGGCAGCGAGCACGTGCTGGTGATTCATTCGCATGACGGTCTGGACGAAATCAGCATTGCCGCGCCCACGCAGGTGACCGAGCTGGCGGACGGCCAGATTCGCAGCTACCGAATCGCGCCGGAGGACTTCGGCCTGCAACGCCAACCGCTGACGGGCGTAATCGCCGCCAGCGCCGCCGAAAGCCTGGCGCTGGTGGAGCAGGCGCTCGCCGGGCGGCCGGGGGCGGCGCGTGACATGGTGATGCTGAATGCGGGGGCGGCGATCTATGCGGCCGGGGTGGCCGATACCTTGAGCGCCGGCGTCGACCGCGCCCTGGATGCGATTGTCAGCGGCGCGGCGGCGGCCAAGGTTGAAGAACTGAAGGCGATGACTGCTGACTTGTCCCCTCTCCCTCAGGGAGAGGGTCAGGGTGAGGGAGATTCGATTACACCCCCCATCCCAACCTTCTCCCTGAGGGAGAAGGAGTAAGAGCATGACTGACATTCTCAATCGCATTCTCGCGACCAAGCGTGACGAAATCGCCGCCGGCAAGCAGGTGCGGTCCCTGGCCGATCTGCGCTCGGCAGTGGCGGAGCTGGCCCCGCCGCGCGGCTTCCGGCGGGCGCTCGACACAAAAATGGAACAGGGTGAGCCAGCGGTAATTGCCGAGATCAAGCGCGCCTCCCCAAGCGCTGGCGTCTTGCGCGAGCCTTTTGACGTCGGCGCGATCGCAAGCCGCTACGCGGCTGCCGGCGCGGCCTGCCTCTCGGTGCTGACCGACGAAACCTACTTCCAGGGCCACGGCCGCAACATCGAACTGGCACGTTCGGCGGCGCCGTTGCCAGCGTTGCGCAAGGATTTCATCATCGACCCCTGGCAGGTCTACGAAAGCCGCCTGCTCGGCGCCGACGCGCTGTTACTGATTGTGGCCGCGCTGGATGATCAGCGTCTGGCGGAACTGCTTCAACTGGCTACCGGGCTTGGCCTCGATGCTCTCGTCGAAGTTCACGACGGCGACGAACTGGAGCGGGCGCTGGCGGCCGGCGCCGAGCTCGTCGGTATCAACAACCGCGACCTGAAAACGTTCAAAACCCACATCTCGACGACGCTGGATCTGTTGCCGCAATTACCGACGGACGTGACGTTAATCACCGAAAGCGGCATCCGGACAGCGGACGACGTGGTGCGTCTTCGGGCGCAGGGCGTTCATGGATTCCTGGTCGGTGAAGCGTTCATGCGTGCGCCGGATCCCGGCGAAAAGCTGCAGGAACTATTTTTGATCTAGGCTGCGCAAGGCCGCAGGCGGTTGCGGGCGGGGATGCCGGGAACGCGCCGGAAAACGGCGAGACGGATCAGCCGCCGATCTGCTCTTCGAGCTTCGCGTCGTTACCTTCCCGGCTGGCGCCGAATACGACGATAGTCTTTCCGGACGCGGTAATCAGGTGCTGTTCTTCAAGATTTTTCAGCACCCTCCCGGCCATTTCGCGCGAGCAGCCGACGATGCGGCCGATCTCCTGCCGGCTGATCTTGATCTGCATGCCTTCCGGATGGGTCAGCGCATCCGGCTGCCGGCACAGGTCCAGCAGCGCCCGCGCGATGCGGCCGGTGACATCCAGAAACGCCAGATCGCCGACCTTGCGCGACGTCCGCGCCAGGCGCATTGCCATCTGCCGGGTCAGCGCATACAGCAGTTCCGGGTCCTGCTGGACCAGCTCGCGGAAGTGTGCGTAGCTGATTTCGGCGATTTCGCTTTCCGCACGGGTGCGAACCCGCGCGCTGCGGGTGCCTTCCGCCTGGAACAGGCCCATTTCGCCGAAGAATTCGCCGCGGTTGAGGTAGTCGAGCACGATCTCGTCGCCATCCTCATCCTCGATGGCGACGCCGACGGAGCCGGAGACGATCAGGTAAAGCGCGTCGGAGTGGGCACCCATGTGAATGACGGGGCGCTTCGAAGCGTAGTGGCGGGTGCGGCAGTGCTCGAGCAGGCGGTCGAGCACCGGATCGCCGAGCGTTGGAGTCTGGTTGGTCATAGATCCCTCTAAAATCATGCGGCTGCTACTCTTTTACCCGACCCGCGCCTGTCCCGCAAGCGTTCCGCGGCAATTTGCGCGCCGGAGGAACAAATTGCTTAAAAATCGGCCGCGGGAAGAGTAAACTGGCAGGCCCTTTTTCCATCACCCCATCCCGCCCGGCCGGCCCGGTCATCAGGAGAGTCAAACGTTGGCGATGAAGAAGCTCAAGCTGCAAGGTTTTAACAATCTGACCAAGACCCTGAGCTTCAATATCTACGACATCTGTTACGCCAAGACAGAGCGTCATCGGCAGGAGTACATCGAGTACATCGACGAGGCATACAATGCCGAGCGCCTGACGCAAATCCTGACCGACGTGTCGAACATCATTGGCGCCACGATTCTCAACATCGCGCACCAGGACTACGAGCCGCAGGGTGCCTCCGTGACCATCCTGATCTCGGAAGAGCCGGTGGTGACGCAGCGCCAGCTTGCGGCGAACAATGCCGAAGAGCCAGGACCGCTGCCCGAGGCTGTCGTCGCGCATCTCGACAAGAGCCACATCACGGTGCATACCTACCCGGAGAGCCATCCGGACAATGGGATCAGCACCTTCCGGGCCGACATCGACGTGTCCACCTGTGGGCGGATTTCACCGCTGAAGGCGCTGAACTACCTCATCCATACGTTCGAGTCGGACATCGTCACCGCCGACTACCGCGTGCGCGGCTTCACCCGCGACATCAAGGGCAACAAGCTGTTCATCGACCACAACATCGACTCGATCCAGAACTTCCTGTCGAACGACACGCGCGACCGCTACCGGATGGTCGACGTGAATGTCTACCAGGAGAACATCTTCCACACCAAGATGATCCTGAAGGACTTCGATCTGGACAATTACCTGTTCGGCACCGGCGCGGGGGAGCTGGAGCCGAAAGAAGCCAGACGGATCCGGGACCGACTGGAGTCGGAAATGCTGGAAATCTTCTACGGGCGCAATATGAAGCGCGGCACGCGTGCCGAGATCAGTTGAAAAGTCGCTAGTGCTGAGTCGCTGGTAGCTGGTGCCCCGGCCACAAACACTAGCGACTAGCCGCTAGCGACCAGCGACTTTCTCACACCCAGAACGCGACGCTCGTCATCACCCGCGACGCGAACCGCATCACCCGCTGCACAGGGCGCGGTAACTTCCGTCCGCCCGCCTGCGTGGCCGCATGCCCGTGACGTACCTCGTCGGCCTGCATCGTTTCGATCACGCGCCGGCTGCGCGCGTCGTCCGCCGGCAGCCGCTGCAGATGGCCGGCCAGATGCTGCTCCACCTGGCGTTCGGTCTCGGCGACGAAGCCGAGGCTGTATCGGTCGCCGGCGATCCCTGCAAGCGCGCCGATGGCGAACGAGCCCAGGTACCAGAACCCGTCGAGGCGACTGCGCCGGCTGTCAAGTTCGTCGAGGCGCCGGGCGCACCAGGCCAGGTGGTCCTGTTCTTCTTCGGCCGCATCCATCATCCGCTCGCGCACGCGCCGCGTCGGCGTGACCGCGGCCTGCCCGCGATACAGCGCCTGTGCCGAGACCTCGCCGGCATGATTGACGCGCATCAGGCGCCCCGCGAGGCGGCGCGAGCCTTCGGTCAGCATCGGGTCGTCCAGCACGGCCGCGGGGTACTCGCGGCGCGCCGTGGCGGACTTGCCGAGGATGGTGCGCGCGGCGTGGTCGAATTCGATCAACGCCCGGTCGAGCGGGGTGTAGCGGCGCTGCTTTTCCATTATGCGGCCTATTATCGCAACTGCGCAGTGGCAATCGCCACCCGGCGGTTACCCGCAGGGATGATGAAGCAACACCGTTTGTCGGAGTGGCCTGAACGGCGGTCCTTATTGTGCCGCCAAAGTGGCCATTCGGGTATTGATATCGGTGACGCGGCGTGCAAAATTCCCGCCTGAGCCGTCGCCGCGACCGCTGGCGACACTCAGGCAACACAGTTGGCGTAAGCAGTAATGCGCGACCGTGCCAGCCTCGGCCACGGGAAAACCCTGGCGTTATGTTCATTGTAAGAAATGTTTTGCAACGTGATGTTTTTTCAATGATTTAAGGGTGGATACGCGGCAGTATTTGCGTATACTATCACCTCACCAGTTCCAGTTCGGGCTCGCAGGGAAGGCGACCCGGGGTTTATCTATCGAACAGAGTATCAGGGAGGCGACTTGATATCGCGCAAGTGGATCATCGTGCTGTTGTTGGGTTTCGCGGGCGCGGCCAATGCGGGCTCGATGTGGGACACGATGGGGCTGCCGTCGGCTATCGCGGGCGACGGGCCGCCGGCCGGCATTCTGTCCCCGAATGCGAAGCAGGGCTTCGGCGGCTCGGTGGCGCTGGGCTTTATCGGGACCAGCGGCAATACCAACACCAGCAGCTTCGACACGAGTCTCAACGTCAGCTATACCGACCATCACTGGTTTCACGACGCGGCGTTCAACGCCCAGCGGGTTTCGTCCGAAGGCGAGACGACCGTCAACCGGCTCGACTTCGACGGCCAGAGCAACTACCTCTTCAACGAGCACAACTACATCTTCGGCCACGCCTCGTACGAGCGTAACGACTTCGGCGGGTTCCAGCGGCGTACGTCGGAGGCCATTGGTTACGGCCGCCGCGTTCTCGGCGACGGCGATCAGACGCTGGATTTCGAGGCCGGCATCGGCGGCCGGCAGATCGTCCAGCAGGACGGCACCGAGAAGAACGCTGCCATCCTGCGCATCGGCGGCAAGTACGAGTGGCAGTTCAGTGAGAACGGCTCGTTCGGCCAGGCCGTGGCGATCGAAAAGGGCACGGACAATACCTATACCGAGTCCATTACCAGTCTGCGGGCCAACCTGATGTCAGCCCTCGCGGTGATCGTCTCTTACACGATCAAGCACAACAGCGAGGTGCCGGAGGGCATCGCCAACACGGACACCTATACGACTGTCTCGCTCCAGTACAGCTTTTAGCGACTCCTGCTGCGCGGTATCATGTGCCGCTACCGCAATAACAATCGAACAAAACGCACAAGGAGCGTGAAGTGAACAAGTTCAGATTTCTGCCGTTGATTCTGCTCGCGGCGGTCGCCTCGGCGGCGGCCGACCCATCCGGCGCCGAGCTGGACACGATTGCCGGCTCGGAGGCGCCGGGCGAGTACGATCAGGGCTTCTCCGGCAGCGTGTCGCTCGGCTATACCGCCACCGGCGGCAACACCGAAACCAGCAGCCTCGACGCCCGTGCTGGGATCGCTTACGGGGCCGGTCAGTGGTATCACGTGGGCTCGATCGAGAAGATCCGAGCCACTGAAGGCGACCGTGTGACGGCCAGCAGCGCCCAGGCAGAGGCGCAAAGCGACTACCTTTTCACGCCGAATAACTACGGCTTTGCCCACCTGGGCTACGCGAGCGACGAGTTCGGCGGTATCGAGCGGCGCATGTCCGAAACCGTTGGCTATGGTCGGCGGCTGCTGCACACGCCTGCGATGACCTGGTCTGCGCAGATTGGTGTCGGTGCCCGGCAGGAGGACGTTCGGCTGACGACCACCGGCGGTACGTACAGCCGCAACTCGGCGATTGTGCAGCTCGGTTCAACCTTCTCCTGGCAGTTTTCCGAGAACAGCAGCTTCGGCGAGGGCGTCGTCGTCGAACGTGGCAGCGACAGCACGCGTATCGAGTCCGCGACAACGCTGACGGTCAAGATGATGAATGACTTGTCGCTGGTGCTGGCGTACACCATCAAGCACAATACCGAGGTGCCGCCACCGGCCGAAAACACCGATACTTATACGTCGGTTTCGATTCAGTACACGTTCTGATGTATTACAAACACCACGTTTTCTTCTGCACCAACCAGCGCAACGACGGTTCGCCTTGCTGCCAGAACCACGACGCCGAGCGCATGCGCAAGCACGCCAAGGCGCGGGTCAAGAAGCTCGGCCTGACCGGTGCGGGCGGTGTGCGCGTCAACAAGGCGGGCTGCATGGACCGATGCGACGAGGGCCCGGCCGTGGTCATCTACCCGGAAGGCACCTGGTATACCTACGCGGACGAAGACGACGTCAACGAGATCGTCGACCAGCACCTGGTGCACGGCCGCGTCGTCGAGCGTTTATTGATGTAAACCACATAAAGCATATATAGCATTTCTGTTGAAATACGCCAGCGCCTCAGGTAATATTTCCGCCTTTTCGATCTCTCGGAGCGAGAGCCATGACCACCTTTTCAGCGAAACCGGAAGCGGTGAAGCGCGACTGGTACGTCGTCGACGCTGCCGGCAAGACGCTGGGCCGCCTGTCCACCGAAATTGCGCGCCGTCTGCGCGGCAAGCACAAGCCCGTATACACGCCGCATGTCGACACCGGTGACTACATTGTCGTGGTCAATGCCGAGAAAGTGCATGTCACCGGCAACAAGCGCACCGACAAGATGTACTACCATCACACCGGCTACATCGGCCACATGAAGTCGATCTCGCTGGAGAAGCAGCTCGCGAAGGCGCCCGAGCGCGTTATCGAAGACGCCGTGCGCGGCATGCTGCCGAAGAATCCGCTGGGCCGGGCGATGTTCAAGAAGCTCAAGGTGTACGCCGGCGGCGAACACAAGCACACGGCGCAGCAACCGCAAACTCTGGAAATCTAGTGGTCCTTCAAGGCGATATTGTCGGCTTCAGCGCCCCGGACAGTCGTCCGGGCAAGGCGCCGGGCCGAAGGCGTAGCCTCCTACGACGAGGACCGGCAACGCCGCACGGGCGGCTGTCCGGGGCGCCCGAAGGGAGATCGCCTGCCGGCCCCTGGCCGCGTTGCGGCAACTTAACATGGGTGACCATGCCTGCGTCACCGCGCCTTGCCAGGAACCGGCAGGCGAACTCTGAATCCGACAATATCACCTTGAAGGACCACTGAATGGCTATCGAAACCAACGCCCACTACGGCACCGGCCGCCGCAAGACCTCGGTCGCGCGCGTTTTTCTTCGCTCCGGCAAGGGTGACATCACCGTCAACACCAAGCCGCTGGACGAATACTTCGGCCGCGAGACCTCGCGCATGATCGTGCGCCAGCCGCTCGAAGTCGTCGATATGCTGAAGAATTTCGACGTGACGGTCACGGTGACCGGCGGCGGCAACACCGGCCAGGCCGGCGCGATCCGCCACGGCCTGACCCGCGCGTTGATGGCGTACGACGAAGTCCATCGCCCGGCGCTGCGCAAAGCCGGCTTCGTGACCCGCGACGACCGCGAGGTTGAGCGCAAGAAGGTCGGCCTCCACAAGGCCCGCCGCGCACCGCAGTACTCGAAGCGCTAATATCTTCGCTGTTCCCTCTCCCTTCGGGAGAGGGTCAGGGTGAGGGGTTATAAGAAGCGATCCAGTTTTGGGGGATCGTCTAGCGGTAGGACTACGGACTCTGACTCCGTCGACCCAGGTTCGACAAAATCGCCGGGAGCGATTTTGAACAGCGGCTTAGCCGCTGGCCCCGAAGGGGTGCCGGGCAGGAGAGCCCGGCATAATCCTGGTCCCCCTCGTTTGAAGTGTCTGGCCGGGGCCATTAAAATCACGGCAACTTAACGATCCGATTTACTGGGGGATCGTCTAGCGGTAGGACTACGGACTCTGACTCCGTCAACCCAGGTTCGACAAAATCGCCGGGAGCGATTTTGAACAGCGGCTTGCCGCTGGCCCCGAAGGGGCGCCGGGCAGGACAGCCCGGCGTAATCCTGGTCCCCCTCGTTTGAAGTGCCTTGCCGGGGCCATTAAAATCACGGCAACTTAACGATCCGATTTACTGGGGGATCGTCTAGCGGTAGGACTACGGACTCTGACTCCGTCAACCCAGGTTCGAATCCTGGTCCCCCAGCCAATAAAAAAGCCCGCTGATAGCGGGCTTTTTTATTGGCTGAGGCAAAAGTCACCCAACAGCCGCGAACGCATCCCGAGTCAAATTCTCCGGCGCATCGCCCGTCACCACCACGTTATCCTCAATCCGAATCCCGCCATATCGCCGGAACTCATTGACCTTCGCCCAGTTCACGTGCCTGCCATGCTCGCCGCGTTCCAGCTTGTCGAGCAGCGGCGCGATGAAATAAAGCCCCGGTTCAACCGTCAGCACCTGGCGCGGCTCGAGCGTGCGCGTCAGGCGCAGAAAAGGATGTCCCTCCGGCCGCGGAATGGTTTCGCCGCGATGGTCGCGCTGAAAGCCCCCGACGTCATGAACCTGCAAGCCAAGGAAGTGGCCGAGGCCGTGCGGCAGAAATGTACTTGAGATGCCCGCCTCGACAATCGCGTCGGGCTCCAGGCGGACAAAATCGAAGTCGCTCAGCAACTGCGCGATCCGCCGATGCGCTTCCAGGTGCAGGTCCGGATAAGCCGCACCGGGCCGCACTGCCTTCGCCAGCGCCTGCTGCGCCTCATCGAGTGCAGCGATCAGGTCGCCGAACTCGTCGTCAGCCGCCGAATACGTGCGCGTAATATCGGACGCATACCCGTTGGCCGTGGCGCCCGAATCGATCAGGAATGAATGGCGCGAGGCCGGCGGGTCGCGGTCAAAGAGCTGATAATGCAGCGTCGACGCATGGTCGTTCAGGGCAATGATGGCGCTGTACGGCAGTTCTTCCTGGGTGTGGCGGGTCGCCCGCAGAAATTCGAGCAGGATCTCGAACTCGCTGGCGCCATCCCGGAATGCTGCTGCCGCGGCAAGATGACCCAGAGCGCCGCAGCGGTTGGCTGCGCGCAGGCACGCGAGTTCATAATCCGTCTTGTAAGCGCGCTCATAATGCAGGTAATGCAACAGGTAGCCAGGATTCGGCGTGCCGAAGTCCCAGTCCGCAAAACGTCCTTCCCATTCACCGAGGAAGGCGGTGCGCAATCCCGATTTTTCCAGGTGCGGCCGGCTCTCTTCCGCGCTGGCGATGAAGCGGATGTCGAACTGCTCGGTCCAGTATTCGCCGGGCGATTCCGGCGGCTTGTGCCAGAAGTCTTCCGGCCGGTGAAACAGCAGAACCGGCGTTTTGCCGCTTTCGTAAATAATGAAGCAGTAGGGGTTGTCGACAACCGGCACCCAGGTGTTGAAGTGCGGATTGACCTTGAAGTGCGCCTCGCGGTCGTCGAGAAAATGCTCACGCACGCCGCCCGAATATATGATGACCCGGTCGTAGCCGGTCTCCGCCAGCGCGTGGTCGAACCGCTTGCGAACAGTTTCGATATGCGCGGGATAGGTACTGACAAATTCGCCGGTCATACGCTACCTTGAAGATTAGAGAGAACTGGAGTCGAAAAATGAAAATTATCTTAACATGCTGTCTGGCGCTGCTCTCGTTCCCGCTGCTCGCCGGCAGCTTGCCCGACCAGCCGCACATTTCCGTCTCCGGGCAGGGGATTGTGCGTGTAGTGCCCGACATGCTGACCGTCCGGCTGTCGGTTCAGAAGCTCGGACAGGATATCGCAGCCGCAAAGCAGGTCGTCGACCGCCGTACCGCCGAGGCCATAGAAGTCGCCCGCCGGGTGGGTATTGAGCGGCGTGACATCACCTCGACGCAAATCTTCATTTCCCCGCGCTATCGGTACCATGACGACGAGCGGCAGCTGCTGGGTTACGACGTTCGCCGCCAGGTGACGCTGACGTTACGCGACCTCGACCAGTATGAGCCGCTGCTGGCGGGGCTGGTGAAGGCGGGGGTCAATGGCATCGACGGGATCTCCACGCGTTACAGCGATCCGGCCGCGCTGCGCGACCAGGCGTTTGCGAAAGCGGTCGACGATGCGCAAGCGAAGGCGGCGCGCCTCGCGCGGGCATTCCACGCCCGCCTGGGCAAGATCTATTCGATCGTCGAGCAGTCCTCGCCCGAGCCGCGGCCGGTAATGCACGCCCAGGCGCGGTTCGCGGCCCCGGCCGAATCATCCGCCTTTGAACCCGGCACGATTGACGTCGAGGCGCGTATCCAGGCGGTCTTTCTGCTGAAGCCCGGCGCGCCGGTCGATGAGTGACCCACGCGGGGAGGAAGAATCCGACCCGCGCTCGGACGCGGCCAAGCGCGAAAGCGAGCAGTCCGGCACGGGCGGCGATGCGGAACCCGGCGCCGAGCGGCGAATCCGGCCGGCGGTATTGCTCGCGGTGCTGGGCGTCGTTTACGGCGATATCGGCACCAGCCCTATTTACGCGCTGCGCGAATGTTTTACCGGCGATCATGCAATCGTCACTACGCCGGCGAATATCTATGGCATTGTGTCGATCATCTTCTGGTCGCTGGTGCTGATCGCGTCGCTGAAGTACGTCATCTTCGTGCTGCGCGCGGACAACCATGGCGAAGGCGGGATATTCGCGCTGCTGGCGCTTATCGGACCGTGGCGGAATCTCGGCCGGGGCCGGCGCCGCATGCTCGTCTTACTGGGGCTTGCCGGTGCAGCCGTCTTGTTCGGCGACATCATGATTACGCCGGCGATTTCGATTCTGAGCGCCATCGAGGGTGTCACTGTCGCCGATCCGGGCTTCCAGCCCTATGTCGTACCGCTCACGATCGTCATTCTGGTACTCCTGTTCGCGCTGCAAAGCCGCGGCACTGCACGCATCGGGGCGATCTTCGGCCCCATCATGCTGACCTGGTTCGCGTTGATCGGCGCTCTCGGCCTCGTGAGCGTGATCCAGGAGCCGCGTATCTTCAAGGCGCTGAACCCGGCCTACGCCGCTGAATTCTTTGTCCGCAACCAACTGGCGGGCTACCTGGTGCTGTCGGCGGCATTTCTTGCGGTCACCGGTTCCGAGGCGCTATACGCTGATCTCGGCCATTTCGGCCGCACGCCGATCCGGCGCGCCTGGTTCGCGTTTATTCTGCCGGCGCTGCTGCTCAACTACTTCGGGCAGGGGGCGCTGCTGCTTCGTGGCGAACCGGCGACGCAGCCGTTCTTCGATCTCGCACCACCCTGGTTTCTGTATCCGCTGGTGGCCATCGCCTCGGCGGCGACTATCATTGCCTCCCAGGCCGCCATCACGGGAGCCTTTTCGCTGACAAGCCAGGCGGTGCAGCTGGGACAGGTACCTCGCGTCGAGGTGCGCCAGACATCGGCGGAGACGCGCGGCCAGATTTACGTGCCGATCGTGAACTGGATATTGCTCGCCGCGGCAGTCTTTCTGGTGCTCGCATTCCGCTCCTCCGGGAACCTGTCGGACGTCTACGGAGTCGCGGTCAATTCGACAATGGCCGTGACGACGGTGCTGGCGTTCAACGTCGCGATCGAGCGCGGCGGTTGGAACACGGCAGGTGCCATCGCCGGACTGATCGGCTTTCTCGCAATCGATCTCGCCTTCCTCGGTGCCAATTCGACCAAGGTCCTGACCGGCGGCTGGTTTTCGCTTGGCGTCGGCAGCCTGTTCTTCCTGATCATGTGGTCATGGCGGCGCGGCAGCATGCTGCTGCATGCGGAACTTGAAGACGAAACCAGGCCGATGGACGACCTGCTGAAAAAAATCGATGAAGAAAAACCGGTGCGGGTGCCAGGCACGGCGGTCTTCGTGACCGGCTACCTGGAGGAAGCGCCGCCCGTGCTGCGACATCATCTGCTGCGGACCAAAACGCTGCACGAGCAGGTGATTCTGTTGACGGTATTAATCGAGGCCGTGCCGAAGGTGGATCGCGGCGAGCGCGTCGAAGTCACGGCGTATGACGACAAGGGTATCTGGCGGCTGGTGTTGCACTACGGTTTCATGCAGGGCGCGAATATTCCGTCGGAGCTCCAGACGCTGGCCCTACCAGGGCTCAAAATCGACCTCGATGACACGACGTATTACCTCGGTCGCCAGAACCTGCTGCCACCGAAGCGCACCGGCGGTTTTAACTGGCGCCGGCTGATGCTCTGGCGCGACCGTCTGTACGCGTTCATGAAACGCAACGCCGTGGACGAGTCGGTGTACTACCACATCCCGTCCGACAGCGTGGTCGAGATCGGTTTGCAGGTGCGGATTTAGCTCAAAAAAAGGGCCGCCGAAGCGGCCCTCGAATCGGTGAATCGAAGTTACTTCGCCGTTTGCGACTGTTGCTTAACCTGCAACTCGTTACGCGCATACTGCTGCGCGGGCGCATATTCCGACAGCACATCGTTGAAGACCTGCAGCCGGTCCGGCACCTGGCTCTGCTCGAAAAGGACCTGCTTGACCGAAGCATTGGACCCATAGATTTTCTGCGTCGCGCTCTGGTCGGCGCTGATGGTCGTGCCCTTGATTTCAGCGCCCGCGAAGGCGCCCGTCTGGTCCAGCTTGTAAGCCAGCGTGGCGGCAGGCAGCGTATGCACGTTCGCATGCAGCCCGACAGGACCGGCGGCGACGCCGATCGTCCCGCCGAACTTGAAGTTGCCGTTCATCAATTCGTTCACCGCGCTCGGCGTCATGAACAGCACGACGAGCTGGCTGACTTTGGCGCCCGCCTGGAGCCCAACGCTTCCGGCGGACAGGTTGAAGTAAGCCGGCGCATTCCAGTCGCCGCTGTCGCCGCGGCAACTCACGATACCGTCACCGTGAGACCCGGCAAAAATGATCCCTTCCTTGAAGACGCCCGGAAAGACCGCGATGCAGCGGGCGTGACTGACGATATTCTGCGGAATACGCTGATCGGCATCCAGCAGCATCTGGCCGCGCAGCAAGCCGGCGGCCGAGTAGGCGAGCCGCGTCTGTTCGGCCGGGCTGATGCTTTCGCTGGCGCCGGTGTTCGCGTTGGCGTTGTTCTGATTGGTGTTGGCGGTGTTGTTCTGGTTGGCGCTGGCGGGATTTTGCTGCGCCGAAGCGACGCCGAGAGAGCCGGCCAGCGCAAACGCTGAAAGCACGGCGCACAGTGTTTTGAAACGCATTTGGAAACCTCCTTGTTTCGTATACTCCTGGGTCCAATATGGCTGCGCATCGGCGCATTTTCAAGTGTCGTCCTGATGAGACGATCCGCGAACACGGGTTTGCCTGTAAGCCGATGCCGGCGCGAAATCGTTCAGCGCGTCGCCGAATGTGGCCACCGCCTTCGGTGATACCCGCGATTCGAACAGCAGCTTTTCCATGTCTGGGTCGGGACCGTAGAGCCGGCGGTTGAATTCCTCATCGATCGTCATCACGCTGATGCGAATCTGCGCGCCGACAAAAGCGCCTTCTTCGTTCATCCGGTAGCCAATGACAGACGCCGGCGCCGTGTCGACATCGCCGCGGCCGCCGATCAGCGCGAGCGTAATGCCCACCCCCGCGCCGAATGCCGCATTGTCGCGCAGCACACGCCGGGCCGAATTGCGGTTGAGAAACAGAACGATGTGCTCGCCGGTCGCGGCGCCGATCTGCGGTCCGATGCTGCCCGACAGCCACGTGATGTAAACGGGCGCCGAGTGCGTCCAGCCGCCGGAGGACGGGTCGCGGCAGCTGACGATGCCGTCGCCATCTTCGCCGGCGACGACGACGCCGGCCTTGTACGTTTCCGGAAAGACCGCGATGCAGCGCGACTGGTTGATCAGCTTGCCGGGAATGCCGGCTGCTTCATCGGTACGCAGCACATGAGCGGCGTGTTCGGCAATTTCCACCAGCCGCTCCAGCGACCCGTGCACGGCACGCTGATGAGCGCCGTAGGACGAAGTCACCTGCTGCGCGGGGGATGCGGATGGCCACAACAGACAGGCAGCGGCGACGCCGGCGGAAAAAATCTTGAGTGGCATTGCGAACCTCCTTGTTCGCCATGAGGTTTCAGCGCGGCGGCTGATAGGGGATCGTCTTGATGCCCGTTTCCATGGTGTCGTTCTGCCGCATGTTCGGGTTGCGGCTGAGCGTCGTCGCGCCACAGCGATAAATACCAAAGGTCTGATGGCCGCGATCGCGCTCGCTGAGCGGCGCGACCGCATCACCGCCCATCTGCGCGGCGTCGTTGCGCGCGATGTTGACGAGATCGGCGTTAATGGCCTGCGGATTACGCGGCAGGAAGCCGGCTTCGTTCAGCACCGCTGCCTCGGTTTTGCCGAGATACTGGCAACTCGCCGTTTGCGCCGGTTCCAGAATGGCGACATCGCGCGCCTGCGGCTTCACTTCAATCCAGTTGCCGCAGCCGGCAATCAGCATCGTAACGCCTGCCGCCGCGGTCATAGCCCCGATTCGCATTCTCAAATCCCGGTTGAACAGTACCCGTAAAAACCCGAGCCTATCACAATAGCCAGTGATGCTGTGATATAAAGAGTGTATCCTGAAAGCAGGACTCATGGACGAGCAACCAATGAACATGGAGGTAGCCAATGGCTGCTACGGAAAAGGATATCCACGAGATTAAAAGCGACGTCGAGTCGCTGAAATCCGACCTCAGATCCCTCACCGATTCGCTCAAACGTCAGGCGGAATCCCAGGCACGCGCCGGCTATGCGAAAGCGCGTGAAGCGGGCGACAAGGTGCGCCACCAGGCCCAGCAGGGCGCTGCGATGGTCGAGGACCAGATTGAGGAACGCCCGCTGATCAGCGTGCTGACCGCCTTCGGCGTCGGCTTTCTGATCGGCAAGCTCCTCGACAGAAAATAAGTCCCGGTGGCTAAAAAGAAGAAACCCCTGCCGTTGCTGGTGGGGGTGGCCATCACCGGCACGGCTATCCTGATTGCGATGGGCGGCGTCGCGTTTCTTACCTATGGCTTGTATCGCGGGCTGATCGCGGCGTTCGATATGGCGCCGTGGGCATCGGCGCTGGCGACCGGGGGCGGCGCATTCATCGCCGCGGCGATATTCGTCGTCGCGGTCGGCTCGTATTCGCGCTGGAAGCACAGCCTCCACCACAAGGTCGAGCATTACAAGGATCCGCAAACCTACGTCGACCGCATTGAGACGGAGATCGATACCCGCCTCGACTCCGATATCAGCCGCGCTGTCTTCGCCAATCCCAAGGGTGCCGTGGTGCTCGGCCTCGCAGTCGGCGTTGCGGCGGGCGCAAGCCGGGATTTGCGTCGTCTGCTGGTGCAGGTCGGACAGCAATTCCGCAGCTGAGGCTGCTGCTGCAGTGGCCGGCAAGTCCGAACAAGTGGAACTGGCGGAGCTGCCCGGCATCAAGGGCTGGCTGGGCGCGCGTCTCGGGCAACCGGGTCTGGCTCTCTACGCGTTCGGCGGCTGCCTGTGCGCCATCGCTGTCGTCGCTGAACTGGCTGCGGTCATGCGCTGGCCGATGCTGTTTCCGAGCCTCGGGCCGACGGTACTGCTGTTTTTCGAGCGCAGCTCGCGGGCGGCGGCGTGGCCGCGCAATACCCTGATCGGCCACGCGGTCGCGATCATTTGCGGCTGGATCAGCCTCGTGCTGTTCGGGCTGAACACGGCACCGGACGTCATGACGGCGGGCGTCACGCCGGGCCGCCTGGGCGCGGCAGCGTTATCGGTCGCCTTGACTGCAGCCATAAAGCACCTGCTGAAAGCGCCGCATCCGCCGGCCGGCGCGACCGCTCTGATGGTCAGCCTCGGATTCTTTACCACCTGGTTCCAGCTTGGTGCGCTGATGTTCGGCATTGTTTTGCTTACCGCAACAAGCTGGTTGATCAACCGGCTGCTCGGCGTCCCGGAACCGGTGTGGGGGAAGCCCTCCAGCGGTAGTTGACGACACCGTGATGTACCGCATGGTCGCTGGAGCGAAATCGCGGTAATGTGAAAACAACTCATCAATGAGTTCGTGCGGCGATCCTCGTCGTGCGAGTCTGGCAAAGGAATGCAGGCACCGATGTTGCGAAAGAAAGCCGGTAGCAGCGTGCCCGGCGCACGCCCCCGCGATATCTCGAAACCAGGTTGGCGGGCGGCAGCGAAACGGACGTTCAGCGGCCTGACCGAACACAACGTGCCGCTGATTTCCGCGGGCGTCGCGTTCTACGGCATGCTCGCGATTTTTCCGGCGCTGACCGCCCTGATCTCGGTTTACGGGCTGATCGCCGATCCCGCCGACGTCCAGCAGTTGTTGAACGCCGGCGTCCTGCCTCCGGGCGTGGCGAACCTTTTACAGGGTCACGCGCGCAGCCTGGCCGGCCCCGGCAACGGCGCGCTCAGCATCAGCGTTATTATCGGCTTCCTGCTGACGTTGTGGAGCGCGCGTCAGGGCGCGAACGCGATTATCAAAGCGCTCAACGTGGTTTATGGCGAAAGCGAGACGCGCGGTCTGCTGCATCGCATCGGCCTGAGTCTGGTGTTCACGCTGGCGTCGATAGTATTCGCTGTGCTCGCGCTGATCGCAGTCATTCTGATACCGTCAATGCTTGGCCAGCTCAACCTCGGCCCGATGTGGCAGCTCGGCATCTCGGCGATTCGCTGGCCTATTCTTGCCGTACTGGTCGGTGGAGGCGTTGCCGCGTTGTACCGCTACGCCCCCGACCGCCATCGCCCTGCCTGGCGCTGGGTCGTGCTGGGCGCGGCGGTGGCGACGGTGCTGTGGCTGATCGGCTCGGGCCTGTTCTCGCTTTATGTGTCCCACTTCGCCAACTACAACAAATCCTATGGCTCGCTCGGCACCATCGTGGTGCTGCTGTTATGGCTGTTCATTTCGTCGCTGATCGTGCTGATAGGCGCGGAGCTGAATTCGGCCGTCGAGCAGCAGGTGGCGATCGAAGCGGACATCGCCGACGACAGAAGAAGTGAAGACAGGCGCCCCCGGCGTTAAGGAACTTCAGCTCCCGTTCATGTGTCTTTCTGCGCGAGCAGAGCAAATTTTTGCGCCCCCCGGCGCGGTCGGTTAGGCTTGCCGACTGTATTTGTCTCCACATAATCAGGAGAAAACGCATGGCGACGTCACGCATCGGCTGGAAATCGCTGGCTTTGGGTATCGGCGCGCTTGCCGCTGTCAGCCTGGCTGCCCAGGCAGAAAACACCAGCAACGCCCGGAGCGATTTCTATTCGATCGCGGATATCTTCGCGGAACCCGGCCCGACGGGCGAATCGCCGCGCAGTTTTGAATGGAGCCCGGACGGCAGCAAGCTGACGTTTCTGCTGCGCAACAAAGACAGCGACCTTGCCGATCTTTACGTTATCGACACTGCCACCGGCAAGCGGTCGGTATTGATTTCAGGCGATGTTCTTGCCGGCGCTGCGGCCTCGCCGGACAAAATCGAGAACGAACGCAAGAAGGAGCGCATCACCCGCTACGGCGTGTCGAGTTATCACTGGTCGCCGAAGGGCGATGCGATTTTCTATCTCAGCGGCGACCAGGTCTGGTTGTACGACCTGGCAAGCGGCAAGACGCGCCAGATTACCCATGAGCCGGGTCCCAAGCGTGACCCGAAACTGTCGCCGAATGAGCAATGGGTCAGCTACGTCAGCAACGATGACCTGCACTATGTATCGATCGAGGGCGGCGAGGTTTACACCGTCGCGCCGCATCAGAAGGGCGTGCTGAACGGGGGCATGGACTGGGTCTATCCCGAGGAGTTGGCACTGCGCAGCGGCTACGAATGGTCGCCTGACAGCCGCTATATCGCGTTCATGCAGTTCGACGAGCGGCCGGTGGAAGACTTTCCGCTGGTCAACTACGCTCGGCAGAATCCGACGGTGTACCAGGAGAATTATCCGCTCGCCGGCGCCCCGAATCCGATCGTGCGGCTGGGTATCCATGCGATCGCTGGTCATCAGACGCATTGGGTGAAAGGCGTCGCGGGTACTGACGACACCTATCTCGCCCGCATCGGCTGGCTGCCGAAGGGCCAGCACCGCGCCTACGCACAGGTGCTCAACCGGCCGCAGACGGACCTCAAGCTGTTCACGATCAACCCGGCGAATGGTGCAGCCGACGTGCTGCTGCACGAAACCGATCCTTACTGGGTCGATGTGACGGACAGCCTGCATTTTCTCAACGACGGCAGCGGCTTCGTGTTCGAGACCTTCGATGATGGCTGGCAGCACATCTATCTGTTCGACAGGAACGGCGACAAGGTGCGCAACCTGACTCCGGGCCCGTTCAATGTGATGTCGTTCGACGGCATTGATGAAAAGAACGGTTACGTTTATTTCAGCACGGCGATGAAACCGGGGCTGCTGGATACCAACCTGTTCCGGGTCTCACTGAACGGCGGCGAACCGACGCGCATCACCGACGGGCACGGCACGCACTACATCGACATGGGTCCGAAGGGCCGCTTTTACGTCGACCACTATTCCGACATCACCACGCCGATGGCGATTGCATTGCGTTCCACGTCGGATGGCCGGATTGCGATGATCCAGCCGGCCGCGGAGTTGAAGTACGACCTGCTGCGGCCGCGGCTCGTCAAGATCAAGGCGGCGGACGGCAAGACCGACCTGTACGCGTCCATCCTGACCCCGCCGAACTTCGACCCGCACAGAGAATACCCGGTCATCATGTACCAGTACGGCGGCCCGCACGCGTTCTCCGTTGTGCGCGACGCGTGGGGTGGCAGCAATTTCCTGTTCGACCAGATTCTCGCGCGTGACGGTTTCATCCTGTTCGCAGTAGACAATCGCGCGGCCGGGTACTTCAGCCATACCGCGCAAGCCCAGGTGAAGTTCAAGCTTGGCGAGCTCGAACTGGCCGATCAGCGTGCGGCGGTCAAGTGGCTGCAATCGCAGCCGTATGTCGATGACGACCGCATCGGCATCTGGGGCTGGAGTTACGGCGGTTACATGACCACCTACGAAATGACTCACGCACCCGGCGTCTGGGCCGCCGGCATCGCCGTTGCGCCGGTCACGCGCTGGCAGGACTATGACTCGATTTACACCGAGCGTTACATGGGCGTGCCGCAGAAAAACAGGAAGGGCTACGAGGCCAGCTCATCGGTGGCGGCTGCCGGTAATCTCGAAGATCCGCTGCTGCTGGTCGCCGGCACGGGCGACGACAACGTTCACTGGCAGAACACGATTCAATTCATTCAGGCGCTGATAGACCACCGGCGGCCGTACCAGTTGCTGATCTACCCGAACAAGACACACGGCATTTCCGGACCGGATGCACGCACACATCTGTTCACGGCGATGCAGACGTTCTGGGAGACGCATCTGAAAGCGCACTAGCAAGGAGCACAAGATGATTGATCTTTATTCATGGACGACGCCGAACGGTTACAAGATCCACATCATGCTGGAAGAGACGGCGCTGGCCTACAAGGCACACCCGGTCGATATCGGTGAGGGCGACCAGTTCAAGCCGGAATTTCTGAAGATCAGCCCGAACAACAAGATTCCGGCGATCGTCGATCAGGACGGGCCGGGCAAGCGGCCGGTTTCCATTTTCGAGTCCGGCGCAATCTTGATGTATCTCGCCGAAAAGACCGGTCGCTTCGTGCCGGACGATCCGCGGGCGCGCATCGAGATGCTGTCGTGGCTGTGCTTCCAGGTCGGCCATGTCGGCCCGATGATCGGCCAGATCCATCATTTTCGCGATTATGCGCCGGAGAAGATTCAGTACGCGATCGACCGCTACACCAACGAAGGCAAGCGCCTTTACGGCGTGATGGACAAGCGCCTGTCGCAGGCACCGTACTTCGCGGGCGATGAATACAGCATTGCCGACATCGCCATCTGGCCGTGGCTGCGCAGCTATGAAAAGGAAGGCATTCCAATGAACGAGTACCCGCACGTCAAGGCATGGTTCGACAAGATCGGCGAGCGTCCGGCAGTGAAGCGCGGTCTCGAAGTACTGCAGGAATACAAGCAGGACGGCCTGAGCGAAAGAGCCAAAGAAGTCATGTTCGGCAACATGCAATACGAAAAAAGATAACTGCCCGTGCAAATCAGCGAAGAACAACGCGCGGCTTTTCGCACGTGCGCCCGGAAATTTACGGGCATCGATCATCCCGTTTATTCAAAGTTCGATCGCGACCCGCTGGAACCTATCATCGGGCTCGGCGACACCGATTCTCGTATCTGTTTTTTCGGCCGCGACCCCGGTACCGACGAAGTCCGCCATGCCACCCCGTTTATCGGCGCCGGAGGACAAAAGATTCGCAGCGCGCTGTACCGCTACCTGCATCGCTGCGACATGCCGGACTTCGAAGCCTCGATGGAAGTGGGCAAGCTGTTCTTCTGGGCGAACACCGTCCCGTACAAGCCGATCGGCAACAAGGCCTGGTCGATGAAGGTCAAGCGCAACTGCCATCACCTGATGGCTGACGTGTTGCTCAAGAACTGGCGCGGCAGTGACATCATCGTGCTGGGCCGCGAAGCGTTTTTCTGGTTCGGTATTGGCAGGTCAAGACAGGAGCGCGCGGCGCTGGATGAATTCTGGCGACGCGGAGATCGCTATGCGGCAATGATAGAAGTCGATCTCGCATCCAAAAACGATGCGCGAAAGTTCAGACTGCACCCGTTACCGCACCCGTCGCCGCTGAACGCGACCTGGTACAAACGCTTTCCAGAGTTGCTCACGCAGCGGCTTGAGCAGCTTGACGTGCGTCCGAGCAATCTCAAGCTATCGGCAGTCTAAGAAGTGGATTCCCGCTTTCGCGGGAATGACGATGCGAACAAAACTGCGTTAACGTAGGCACACGCTCCGGTAGCGGCTTTACGGGCTGTGTGAGGCAGGATGCCGAACCCAGAGCCTACAGGGATGTATTTACGGCGTCCCGGAAAGGCGCTACCGGAGTGGGTGCCGGTCCGCTTGCGCCGACCTTATCGGTTCGCAAATGTAAGTTCCCTCAGCAGGGCGCGCAAGAATATCGAATCCCGCCGTTCGCAACAGCGCTTCAATCGCGGCCCGATTGGGTATCCACCAATTGCTCGTGTCGCCGGCGAAGTCATGTTCGACAAACGCCATGTGCGGCCATGCCGGCGCCGCGAGATCGTCGATTTCCAGGTACGCCTTGCCGCGCACATCCGTCGTCACCTCGTCGCCCGGCAGCGCGAGGCTCTGAAACACCAGCCGGCGGCGCGTCTTTGCCGCGATCTGGTCGAGCGCGAGCAGCGGGTAGCGCAAGTGGTAAAACACCCCGAGGAACAGCACCAGGTCGAACGTATCCTCCATGCCCTCCAGTTCGTAGACGCCCATCTGCCGGAACTGCACCCGCCTGCCCAGGCCAAAGTGACGCCGCGCCCAACGGGCCTGACGCAAATAGTGCGAGTCTTCGTCGATACCCAGTACGTCTGCACCGCGGGCTGCCAGCTTGAAACTGTAAAAGCCGGCGTTGCAGCCGATGTCGAGCACCCGCCAGCCGCTTAGATCGGCAGGCAGATGCGGTGCAAGCTGGTTCCACTTGAATGTCGGAAAGTCGCCCAGCGGATGATCGGGTGCCGTCTGCGTTCCATCCGGCAAATGCAGGTTGTGAAACCACGGTCCGAGCCGTTGCAACTGGTCGGCCAGCGGACCGGCCGCCGAACCGGGAGACTGCAACGTCGCAAGGCCGTCACTCACTGCGCGGCCGCTCTTCTGGCCTGACGCCGCGGCAGGCTTGCCTGCAGATATTCGACAAGCTCCCGCGCCCGATGCGCAGCGGTATGCGCCGCCATTACCCGCTCACGCGCCCGTTCCCCAACGGCCTGGCGTTCATGTTCAGGCAGGTTGTACAGGTAATCGAGCACGGCATCCCTTTCGTCCGCGATCAGAATCTCCCGGCCTGGCTCGAAAAACGTATCGAGGCCATTCCAGCTATCGGAGATTACCGGCACGCCGCACGCTGCCGCTTCGAACAGGCGCACGCTCGGCGCATAGCCGGCGGCGATCATCGCGTCGCGGGTCACATTCAGCGTGAACCGTTGCGCATTGTAGAAACCGCGATGCGCGGCAGGCGCAACATGTTCCAGATGCTCGACGTTAGCAGGCCAGGTCACGTCTTCGGGGAACTGCGCACCGGCCACCACAAAGTTGCGATTCGGCGCCCGCCGCGCGGGTTCGAGCAACAGGCTGTTCACGCGCGGCTGCCGGTCCGCGCTGTACGTGCCGAGATAACCCAGGTCCCAGCGCGGCGATGGACGATCCGGATAATGGATGTCGGGATCGACAGAGCAATACAGCGGCCGCGCCCGCCGCGCACCGAATTCATCTTCCAGCCGCGCCAGGACCGGCCCGCCGGTGAACGACAGGTAGAGGTCGTAGCGCGGAATCAGGCCGGGTTCAATATATTCGTAATCGCCACCGGCAAGCTTGACGAGCGTGACCGGCGTGTCGATGTCGTAAAACGCGACGCAGCCGTTGGCCTCGTCCAGCACCCATTCGGCAACGGCGACACCGTCGGGGACGTACGAGCCGATAATGACGGCATCGGCGGCGCGTATCGCATCGGCAAAATCGCGCTTCAGCGCCGGAAGAGACTCGTACAGGCGCGTGTCGCCGAACGGTGGGTTCGGCAAATCCCGCTGTGCGGCGTACCACGGCATGTCGCGCTCGAGGAACAGCACTTGGTGGCCCTGGCGTGTCAGTTCGCGGACTAGTCCGCGATAAGTGGTGGCGTGGCCGTTGCCCCAGGAGGAGGTGATGGAGAGGCCGAGGATGACGATGTTCATTTTATGCCCTCACCCTGGTTCTCTCGCGGGTGGAGAGGGAACTGGAAGAAAGCAACGCATCGACCTCCGCCGCCCGGCTGGCGTAAGTATGGTCGGTGCGCACCCGCGCCAGTGCCGCGTCGCCGATGTGCCGCGCTTGTTCCGCCGCCAGGTCCTGCAGTATCGAGGCGACTTCGGCGCCGCTGTCTGCCACCAGGATTTCCTCGCCCGGCTGAAAGAATTCTCCAATCCCCGTCCACGCATCGGTGATCAGGCACGCGCCCGCACCGGCTGCTTCGAACACCCGCGTCGCCGGCGAGTAGCCAAAGCGCGCCATGCTCGCGCGGCTGATGTTGAGTACGGCGCGCGCGCTGAAATTGATTGCATTGTGATCGCGGGTATAGACGTGGCCGAGCGTGCGAACGTTGGTGGGGGCCCGGCGGCCCTGCCAGCCGTTGCCGCCGAGCAGGAAGCGCTTTTGCGGACAACGTTCCGCCGCGGTAAAGAAAAACTCATCGACGCGCGCTTCCCGGTCCGGCAGGCGGTTGCCGACGAAAACCAGGTCGGCGGCAAAGCGTTCTTCCGGTTCGACCGGAAAATGCGTCGTTCGATCGAGCGCGTTATAAATCGGCACGCAGCGTTTGGCGCCGAAGCCTTCATAGGCCGCGACCACCGGCGGCCCGCCGCCGTACGTCAATACCAGGTCGTACTCGGGCACCAGCGAGCGAAACGGATCGTCCGGGTCGTTGTCCATGCGCTCCAGCGTTGCGGGCGCGTCGACATCCCAGAAGATGATTCGGTTGCCGGGGCGCTTCAGTTCGAGCACCTCGCGTTCAAGCAATTCGTCATTGGCGCCGACGCCGCTGGCCTTGACGATGACGTCGGCCTCCGCGGCATCGGCGAGCATTGCGCGCACGGTGTCTTCGTCGGCAGGATAAATGACGATGCGCGCCCAGTCGGGGTCGTCGATATCGCGGTGCTGATGCCGCTGAAAAATGTCCGGCTCGTAAAAAGTGATGTCGTGGCCGAGCGCGGCCAGTTCGCGCAGCAGCCCCCGATAGTACGTGGCTGCGCCGTTCCACCATGCCGAAACGACGCTCGAGCCGAAAAACGCGATCTTCATGCAGTAGCCGCCTTGGGTCGCGCCTGCAGCAGGCCCGCAAGCGTCAACAACTCGTCGACCCGATGCGCGCAGGTGTGGCGCGCCGCGATCGTGCGGCGGCCCCGTTCGGCCAGCGCCGCCGCCCGTTCCGGGTCGTTCAGCAGGGTGCGCAACTGCTTCCGCATTTCCGTTCCGTCGTTTGCCACCAGGTAATCCTCTCCGGGTTCCAACAAGTGCTCGCAATCGCGCCACGGCGCCGAGATCAGCGGAATACCGCAGGCCAGCGCCTCGAACATGCGGATCGTCGGGATGCCGGGCAGCGCGCGCGCATAGGGCCGGCGCGGTACGTGCACCGTGACGCGGTGACGCGCGTAGGCCACCGGCGCCTCGAAATTAGCGAGCCAGCCGCGGTAGTCGAATCCGGCAGCGGCAAGCTTGCGTAACGCGGCCTGCGGATAGCGCACGCCGTAAATTGTTGCCCGCAGCTTGAGCGCCTCGACCGGCTCCAGCAGGAACTCGTTCAGCTCCCGGTCGCGTTCGCCGTCGCCCCAGTTGCCGATCCACACCAGGTCGGCTTCGCGCGGCTCCCCCGGCAGCGGCCGGAACACCCGCGTGTCGGCTGCTTCATGCCAGGTCCAGACGTGCCGCGACCAGCCCGCGTCGAGATAGCGCTGCCGAATGGCTTCGCCGAACGCGAGCACGCCGTCGTAATCGTCGAGCTTGCAGCCGGCGATGCCGTCGGCGTCTGAGAACGAGCGGTGATGGGTGTCGTGAAACAAGAGCCGGTAACGCTGCCGCGCCCGGTGCCTGCCGACGCGCGCAACCAGCGCCGGGTCGTTCCACTCGTGCACCAGCACCAGGTCGGCATGATCGAGTGCGCGTTCGAGATCCAGCCGTTCCGGATCGTAAAAATGGCTTTTGAGACGAGGGTAATGCGCCGCGAAGGCAGCGACGGCTTGTTCGCCCTGTTCCTCACGCAGATGCGAGAGGCTCCAGCCATTTGCCGGCTCGTAGATGCGCACCTCGTGGCCGCGTTCGATCAGTTCGGTCGCGATGCCGCGCAGGAAATGCGCATTGCCATGGTTCCAGTCGGACACCAGCGAGTGGTAGAACATCACGATACGCATTACCCAAGTCCTTTTACCGGCTCTCTGCGGAAGTCCGAAAGATGAGCGGCCGCACGAGAATCGAGCAGGTCGCCATAAGCCTGCAGATAACCTTTCGTCATGCGCGCGGCGCTGTAGCGGCGCGCACGATGGCGGGCGCGTACGCCCCATGCCTGGCGTTCGATGCCGTTGGCAATCAGGCCGTTTAACGCATTCGCCAGCCCGCGTTCATCGTCCGGCTTCACGTACAGCGCCGCCCGGCCCCAGACCTCCCGCAGGCTGGGGATGTCGCCGAGCACCAGCGGGCAACCGGCGAGTGCTGCTTCAAGAATGCTGAGGCCGAACGGCTCGTAACGCGCGGGCAGGGCATAAATCGCCGCGGCCGCATATTCGCGCGCCAGGCGGCGGCTGCTGGCGGTGCCGATCCATTCGACGTTGGCAAAATGGCTTTTGCGGCCGTCCGGCCGGCGCGCATCGCCGACCAGGCGCACCGGCCAGGGCAGGTGTGGCGCGATGCGCGCCAGCGCCAGCACGTTCTTGCCTTCATCCCACAGCCGGCCGGCGGCGAGGATGCGGGCGCGCTTGTTGCGCGGTCGGAATTCCGCGCTGCGCCGGCCGTTGGCGATCACGCGCGTGTTCGGCAGCGAACCGTAGAATTTTTCAATGGCGGAGAGCATCGCGGCGCTCGGCGCGACGACCATGTCCGCGCTGGCGAGCCCGTGATCCACCGCTTCGTGATAGCGTTGCCAGTCCCCGTTCGGCGGCGCGCCATGCACCGCCTCGAACCATGAATAGACGCAGGAATGGGCCGCCACCATCACCGGCGCCGGCCACGGCAGCGCGCCGTGGCAATAGTGGTTGAGGTGCACGATGTCCGGCCGGGTGTCGGTGGCGAGCTTGAGCAGCCAGTCGCCCGCTCGCTGGAGGTCGTCCCATGGGTTGCTCATCCACTCCAGCGGATAATTGCTGGGATGCAGCGTCAGCCCTTTGATCGAGAGCGCGGAGCGATGCTGGTCGGCGCTGGGCTGGGCGCCCAACGTTGCCAGCGCGACTTCTATGCCGTGTTCGCTCAGGCCGCGCGCCAGTTCCAGCGCGTAATGCCAGATGCCGCCGACGGTGTCGGTGGTCATCAGCACGCGCTCGACTCTCGCGCGGCTCATTGTCACGGCGTCACGGCCTGCCGGGAGCGCCGCCGTGGCCGGGCATCCGGGTGGATGCCGTTGAGCCATGCGTGCAGGCGGGCGATGCCGTCGCGCATATCGACCCGCGGCCGCCATCCGGTCGCGGCGCCGAAGCGGGAGGTGTCGGACACGTAGTAGGGC
This sequence comes from Gammaproteobacteria bacterium, assembly GCA_035701285.1. Taxonomy (GTDB): domain Bacteria; phylum Pseudomonadota; class Gammaproteobacteria; order Natronospirales; family DASSBR01; genus DASSBR01. Next base: position 58,376 of record DASSNT010000022.1, read on the forward strand.
TGGTCGCCGGTTCGCCAGGCGGCGAAATCCAGCCGGGGGCTGGCGCCGTTCAGCTTGTCTATCAGGTCGATCAACTCGAGCAGGCTGATGGCGTTGCCCGGCCCGCCGCCGATGTTGAACGCCTGCCCGGCCAGTTCGTCGACCTGGTTTTCGGCGAGCAGGAAGGCGGCCACCAGGTCGTCGACGAACAGCACGTCGCGCACTTGTTTGCCGTCACCATAAATTGTGATCGGCTGTCGCTCGCGCGCCCGGATCAGGAAATGCGCCACCCAGCCCTGGTCTTCGGTACCGAACTGGTGCGGCCCATAGATGCAGCTCATCCGGAACACGACCGTCGGCACGCCGAAGCAGCGGCCGTAGTCGAGCACGTATTGGTCGGCGCCGCCTTTGGAGCAGCCGTACGGACTGTGGAAATCGAGCGGCCGGCTTTCGTCGATGCCGGCCTGGCGGATATGCGGGGCGCGCGGCTGGTAGCGAGTCGGGCCGCTTTCCAGCGTGACGTCGTTCAGGTCGCCGTAAACCTTGTTCGTGGACGTGAAGACCAGGCCCGGCTTGCGCGGCTGGCGGCGTGCCGCCTCCAGCAGGTTCAGCGTACCGGCGAGATTGACGTCGAAATCGGCACGCGGATCTTCGAGGCTGGTCGTCACGGCAACTTGCGCGGCGAGGTGAAAGATCTGCGCGCAGCCGTCGACGGCGTGGTCGACGACCCGCGCGTTGCGCATATCGCCCGGAATAAATTCAATGGCCGAACCGCAGCGCTGCCGCAGCCATTCCAGATTCTTCTCGACGCCCGGTCGCGACAGGTTGTCCAGCACGCGCACCTGGCGTCCCTCTGCCACCAGCCGCGCCGTCAAATTGGTGCCGACGAAGCCGGCCCCGCCGGTTACCAGAACCGGCGGCCGCGCCTGAGTTTCAGGCCGGGCTCGCACCGGCGCAGGGGCGGTTGTCGCCGCGCCGGCCGCCGGCCACTTCGCCATAGCCCGCACGCCGTCGAGACCGCGCTCGGCCCAGCAGCGGGCCAGCAGCTTGTCCTGGCCCTTCGCCGTCTTGATGCCGAAATGATAATCGCGCTGATCGGTATGGAAGCCGGCGTCGGAGGAACGCTCCGGCGACAAATCCGTCAGGCTGTACCAGTAGACGCGCTCCACCGGCAGCGCCAGCACGTTGGCAAATTCCTGCAGTTGCCGGAACTCGTCATGACGCCATGTCGGGTAGCCGGTTTCGGTAATCCAGACGCGCGCGGCGAGACCGTAGTGGGCAAGCTGCTCGCGCACCCGGCGCAGGTGGCTGGTCCACGGCCGGTGCTTGACGTCGTAGCTGTCGGGAAAGCCGTGTACGCCGACGATGTCGATGTGCTCCAGCACGCCGACCCGGTGCATCGTGTGGAGCCAGTTCGGGTCGATGGGCGACATGCCGCCGAGCACGGTGCGTTTGCCGCGCTGGTGCGCCCAGTAGGCGGCGCCGCCGATCATCGCCGCAAACTTGCGCCAGCTCGGGTCCAGTTCGTAATCCCACTGGCGCAGGTTGTTGGGCTCGTTCCACAGCTCCACCGTGTCGAAGTGCTGGCCGTAGCGTTCGATGCAGGTATCGAGAAAATCGGCGTAATCCTTCGGGTTGCGCGGCGGTGCGTTCGTTGCCGGCACCTCGCCGTGCGATGGCGGCGTGTAGACGAAGCACGGCAGCAGCTCGAATTCCGCTGCCAGCTTCGGCAGCAGCCAGTCGAACCAGGCCGGGCCGTCTTCGGTTACGTAGTCCGCCCAGGAGAGGCCGGTTCGCAAGTGGCGGACGCCGAGCTGGCGGAGATCTTCGATGGCGGCTTCGACGCGTTCATGGTCATTCAGCCAGAACCACTCCAGCACGCCGATTTCGGGACTGGCGTCGTCGGCCGGGGCGGTCACAGCGTCAGCCCCCGCGAAACCAGTTCTGCGCTGGCCTCGGCGACCCGGTCCACCGCTTGTGCCGTCGCGAGCCACGCCGCCATGTCGGCGAGCCCGTCGTCGAGCGTCACTTCAGGCTCATAGCCGAGCGCCTCGCGGGCGCGGCTGATGTCCGCAAAGCAGTGGCGGATGTCGCCGACGCGGTAGCGGCCGGTGATTTCCGGCTCAAGCCCCGGCTTGCCGGTCGCGGCGGCGATCTTCCGGGCGATCTCCCGGATCGTGTAGGCGTGGCCGCTGCCGATGTTGAACACCTGGCCGTTCGCCCGGCGGCTTTCGTAGGCGAGCCGCGAGGCGCGGGCGATGTCGCGCACGCTGACGAAGTCGCGCCGCTGTTCGCCGTCCTCGAAGATTAGCGGCGGGCTGTCGTTCAGGCAGCGCGAGGCGAAGATCGCCAGTACGCCCGTGTAAGGGTTCGACAGCGCCTGGTAGGGGCCGTATACATTGAAGAAGCGCAGGGCGGTGGTGGGAATGCCGTAGGCTTCGCCGACCATCAGGCACAGCCGTTCCTGATCGAACTTCGAGAGCGCGTATACGGAGCTGAGGTCCGGCAGCTTGGTCTCAGGGGTCGGCGCCGGCTTCAGGCTGCCGCCGTCCGGGCCGTGCGGTTCCCAGTCGCGCCGCGCGAGCTGATCGCGCTCCCGGCGCGCCGCGACCGTCGCGCCGCTGTCGTCGTGGTAGAGGCCTTCGCCGTACAGGCTCATGCTGGAAGCTACCACCAGCTTCTCGACCGGCTGCTTTGCCAGCGCTTCGAGCAGCACCGTCGTGCCGACGTTGTTGGTCGACGTGTAGTGCTCGAGTTCGTACATGCTCTGGCCGACGCCGACCGCGGCGGCATAATGGAACACGCCGTCGATGCCGTCGAGCGCGTCGCGCACCGCGTCCGGATCGCGCACGTCGCCGATTCGCAGCTCGACATCATCGTCGAGATAGTTTGGCCGCCGCTGCGACGTCCCGTGAACCTGAGGGGTCAGATTATCGAGGACGCGGACGCGGTAACCTCGGTGGAGCAATTCGGTGGCAAGATGCGAGCCAATGAAGCCCGCACCACCCGTAATCAGGATGTTTTTCATTTGAGCGTTCCCTGCATCGTTTCTTCTGGAATCGGTCCCTGATTCCCTAGTGGTCTTTCAAGGTAATATTGCCGTATTCAGCGAGGTTGCCCGCGTTCGTGGCAAGGCGCACCGCGCAGATAATGGTTGTTCCATTGACAAGCGGTGCAACGCCGTCCACGGACGCGGGCAACCTCGCCCATCAAAACCATGACTATATAGCGGGAACGCCTATGCGCTCCAATCACCGCGTTGCGCTCCCTTACCAGAGCGCAGGCTATGCCGCGGTCGCGCGCCTTGTGCTTGAAGCGCATAGGTGTTCTGAATACGGCAATATTACCTTGAAAGACCACGGCTTCAGTGTCAATTAAAGCTGCGCCGGATGCAAGCGCTCGGACTTACCCTATAGGGAGCCGCCCCAGAAGGTTGCGCCACCGGTAGATGCTATATTGAACCCACGTTGCAACGGACCTGCGACGACCCGTGGAGCCCTCAGGGGCATAAGCTCAAGGAAGAAGTCGATGAGAGTCGTCAAGGCCAAGGATGGCCCCCCAGCTGGTGCGCGTCCGCTCACCGCCCTGGTCGCCGGGGCTGCCGGATTCATCGGCAGCCATGTCGTCGACCGCCTGCTTGAGGATGGCCATCGCGTCATCGGAATCGACAACTTCATCACCGGACGCCCCGCCAATATTGCTCACCTGGGCAACGAACCGCAATTCCGATTTATCGAGCACGACATTACCAGGTCGCTGAGGACCCGAATAAAACCCGACTGGATTCTGCACTTCGCCTCGCCGGCGTCGCCGCCCAAGTACCTGCGCTGGCCGCTTGAAACCCTGCTCGTCAACAGCGTCGGCACGCACAACCTGCTCGAACTGGCGCGACGCAGCGGCGCCCAGTTCCTGCTCGCCAGCACCAGCGAAGTGTACGGCGACGCACTGGAGCACCCGCAAACCGAGCTGTACTGGGGCAACGTCAACCCGATTGGCCCCCGCAGCGTATACGACGAGGGCAAACGCTACGCCGAGGCGATGACGATGAGCTACCACCGCGAGTACCACCTGCCGGTGCGCGTGGTGCGCATCTTCAATACCTACGGTGCACGCATGGACCCGTACGACGGTCGGGTCGTTACCAACTTCGTTCGCCAGGCGCTGATGAACGAGCCGCTGACCGTCTACGGCGACGGCAGCCAGACGCGCAGCCTGCAGCATGTCTCCGACCTTGTCGATGCAGTCACTCGGTTGATGCAGGTCGAGTATCCCCACCCGCTCAACCTCGGCAACCCGGACGAATACAGCGTGCTCGATATCGCCCGGATGGTGATCAGGCAGCTCAAAAGCAAGTCGCCCATCATCTTCGAGCCGCTCCCAACCGACGACCCCACGCGCCGGCGGCCGGACATCACCAAGGCCCGGGAAATCCTCGGCTGGGAGCCCCGTGTAACGGCCGCCGACGGCCTCGC
>DASSNT010000023.1:0-27421 GCA_035701285.1 Gammaproteobacteria bacterium
GTCCTCCGCGTTGCGGGCAGAGAGTTACTAACGGTTCATCGACCCGAGGAACTCCTGGTTCGACTTGGTCGGCCTCATGTGTTTGAGGACGAACTCCATCGCGTCGATCGGCGTGAACGGGTGCAGCACCTGCCGCAGCGCGGTGATGCGCACCAGGTCTGCCGGCGTGAGCAGCAGCTCTTCTTTGCGCGTGCCCGACTTGTTGATGTCGAGGCAGGGGAAGATGCGCTTCTCGAACAGCTTGCGGTCGAGCACGATCTCGCTGTTACCGGTGCCCTTGAACTCCTCGAAGATGACCTCGTCCATCCGGCTGCCGGTGTCGATCAACGCGGTGCCGATGATGGTGAGCGAGCCGCCCTCCTCGATGTTGCGCGCCGCGCCGAAGAACCGCTTCGGCCGCTGCAGCGCGTTGGCATCCACACCACCCGTCAGCACCTTGCCGGAAGACGGTACGACCGTGTTGTAAGCGCGCGCCAGGCGCGTAATCGAGTCCAGCAGAATCACGACATCGTGCTTGTGCTCGACTAGGCGCTTGGCCTTTTCGATCACCATTTCCGCGACCTGCACGTGGCGGCTGGCCGGCTCGTCGAACGTACTCGACACCACCTCGCCGCGCACCGACCGCGCCATCTCGGTCACTTCCTCGGGCCGCTCGTCGATCAGCAGCACGATCAGGTAGACCTCGGGATGGTTGTTGGTGATCGACTGCGCGATGTTCTGCAACATCATCGTCTTACCGGCTTTCGGCGGCGAGACGATCAGGCCGCGCTGGCCCTTACCGACCGGCGAGACCATGTCGATGATGCGCGCGGTGATGTCTTCGGTGCTGCCGTTGCCGGCTTCCATCCCGAGCTTTTCTTTCGGGAACAGCGGCGTCAGGTTTTCGAACAGCACCTTGCGCTTTGCGGTGTCCGGCGAATCGAAGTTGATCTTGTTGACCTTGAGCAGCGCGAAGTAGCGCTCACTGTCCTTCGGCGGCCGGATCCGCCCGGAGACGGTGTCGCCGGTGCGCAGGCTGAAGCGTCGAATCTGGCTCGGGGAGACATAGATGTCGTCGGGGCCGGCGAGGTAGGAGCCTTCGGCGGAGCGCAGAAAGCCGAAGCCGTCCTGCAGGATTTCCAGCACGCCGTCGCCGTAAATTTCCTCGCCGCTCTTCGCGTGCGCCTTCAGGATGGCAAAGATCACGTCCTGCTTGCGCGAGCGGGCCATGCCCTCGATGCCCATCGATTGGGCAAGGTCGATCAATTGTGAGGCAGGCTGCTGCTTCAGTTCAGTCAGATTCATTCGCTGGTGTTCTCAAAAAAACTATGGGGAGGCTCGCGTCGCATATGATTATTGTCATGATCCGGCGGCTTCGCGACGCAAGCCGCCGGTCGGTAAAACTGCCCGCCACAGGGTGACGGGCATGATCGGAAACAATTACAGGTTCGTGTCCAGAAACGCCGTCAGCTGCGACTTCGACAGCGCGCCCACTTTCTGCGCGTGAACGTCGCCGTTCTTGAACAGCATCAACGTCGGGATGCCGCGGATGCCGTACTTCGGCGGGGTCTGCGGATTTTCGTCAATATTCAGCTTGGCGATGGTCAGCTTGTCGGCGTAATCGCCGGCGATCTCGTCAAGAATCGGCGCGATCATCTTGCACGGCCCGCACCATTCGGCCCAGTAGTCGACCAGCACCGGCTTGTCCGATTTGAGGACGTCGTTCTCGAAATTATTATCGCTGGTATGGACAATTTGTTCGCTCACAATGAATGACCTCCTGTGGAGCGTTGGAGTCTGATTGGCGCGACATCGCGCCCAAAGTAGAGACTAAATTAGAACTAAATAAATGACGTGACACGCCCAATCGGGCACAATAAGTGTTAGAAATGAGGATTGACGGGGCGGTCACCCTGCGTGGCTGCAGGCAGACAGTCAGAATTTCTTTGTATTTGAGCCTAAAACCGACCGGATTGCAAGAGGGCTGGAATAGATGCCATTGCAATAGCCGGTTCCCGCCGTTTCGGCCGTCTCCGGCCGCGATACCTTTCATTACATCATAGAGTACCTACAGCATATATGAGTGATCAATTCAGTACCACGGCTTTTGCCGACCTTCCGCTTGCCGCGCCGTTACAACAGGCCGCGCGCGACATCGGCTTTGAATACTGCACCCCGATCCAGGCCGCGTGCCTGCCCATTGCCCTCGACGGCCGCGACGTCGCCGGCCAGGCGCAGACCGGCACCGGCAAGACCGCCGCGTTTCTGCTGGCGCTGTTCAATACGCTTCTAACCCGCCCCGCCCGCGACAACCGCAAGCCCAACCAGCCGCGCGCACTGGTGGTGGCGCCGACGCGCGAGCTGGCGGTGCAGATTCATAAAGACGCCGTGACCCTTGGGGCGCATACCGGCCTGACGCTCGGCCTGGTGTACGGCGGCGCCGGCTACGACCAGCAGCGCGAGATGCTGCGCGAAGGAGTGGATGTCCTGATCGGCACGCCCGGACGGCTGATCGACTACCACAAGCAGCACGTTTACGATCTGCGCGCGCTCGATGTGGCCGTCCTCGACGAGGCCGACCGCATGTTCGACATGGGCTTCATCAAGGACATCCGCTTCCTGCTCCGGCGCATGCCGCACCCGACCGAGCGGCTCAGCATGCTGTTCTCGGCGACGCTGTCGCACCGCGTGCTGGAACTCGCCTACGAACACATGAACACGCCCGAGCTGATTCGCATCGACCCGGAACAGATGACGGTCGACAAGATACGCCAACTCGTTTACATGCCGGCAATGGCGGAGAAGATCCCGCTGCTGATCGGCCTGCTGAAACGCCTCGAACCGGGCCGCACGATGGTGTTCGTGAACACCAAGCGCGCCGCCGACCGGGTGATGGCGTATCTCGAAGGCAACGGCATTCATGCCGAGGCGCTGTCGGGCGACGTGCCGCAGAAAAAGCGCCTGCGGCTGCTGAACCAGTTCGAAAACGGCGAACTGCCGGTGCTGGTGACCACCGACGTTGCCTCGCGCGGGCTGCATATCCCGGACGTGACGCACGTGTTCAACTATGACCTGCCGCAGGACGTGGAAGATTACGTCCATCGCATCGGCCGCACCGCGCGCGCCGGCGCCGAGGGCGACGCAATCAGCTTCGCCTGCGAGGACTATGCCTATTCGCTGCCGGAAATCGAAAGCTACATCGGCGAATCGTTGCCCAAGGAGATGTCGCACGAGGAACTGCTGGCCGAGGTGGCACCGCCGGCCAAACTTCGCGACCGGCGTCCACGGTCCTCGTCGGGACGCGGCGGCCAGCGGCGCGGTCGCAGCCGGCGTACGAGCAAGGCCTAGCTTGTAGGCGCCCCTTCAAACGGCTATTGTTAATTCAACGATTCCAGGAAGGAGGACAACAGCAAATGGATTTGCGTGGCAGATTTTTGTTTTGCGGAGCGCTGGCCGTATTGCTCACGGCCTGCGCCTCCGGTCCACCGCTCCAACCCCCGAACGCCGCTCTCGCGGACGCGCAAACCGCCATTGCGCAGGCGGAACAAGCCGATGCCGCGCGGTACGCGCCGGTCGCTCTCGACAACGCGCGCAACAAGCTCACCGACGCCAAGGACCTGCTTGGACCCGAGCGCGACAACGAGGACAACTTCGTCAAAGCCCGCCGTCTCGCCGAGGAAGCGGCTGCCGACGCCGAACTGGCGCGTGCCCAGGCGCTCGCCAAACAAGCCCTGATGAACGCCGACACGGCACAGGAACGCGCATACGACTCGCCGCTGGAACCGCAGCCCGAGCCGCTGGCGCCGCCCGGAGGTACGTTATGACCCGCCGCAATCTCGTCATCATCGTGCTCGCCGCGCTGCTGGGTGCCTGCGCCAGCAGTCCCGATTACCCGCGGCTCGACCGGGCGCGCGTGGAAATCGAGCAGGCTCAGGCCAACCCGCTCGTGGCTCAATACGCGCCGGCCGCGCTCGCCCAGGCAGAAGATGCGTTCACTCGCGCGCAGGCGACTCTCGCGGACGAGAATCCGGACGAAACAGAGCATCTTGCGTATCTGGCTGAACGCCGGGCGCAGATTGCTGTCGCCAGGGCCCAGGCGGCCCAGGCGCGCGAAGCTGCCCGAGAGGCGCGCGTCGAGAACCGCGAGGCGCTACGAAGCCAGGCCTCGGCCGCGCGGGTACAAGCGCTGCAAGCCCGATCCGCTGCTGAAAGCGCGCGCCAGCAGGCGCTGGCCGCCCGCGTTGAAGCGGCGCATGCGCGCGCACAAGCGCAGCAAACGCATTCGCAACTGGAGGTCCTGCAGGGGAAGCTGGCTGATTTGCACCCGCGGCAAACGCCGGAAGGCATCGTACTGACGCTGGGCGACGTGCTGTTCGGTTTCGACGAAGCCGAATTGAACCCCAGCGCCACGCCGACACTGGATGAACTGGCCGAGTTCCTGAGCAACAATCCGGAGGTTCAGGTCGTCATCAACGGCTACACGGACAGCGTCGGCAGCGAGGTCTACAACGAGCGCTTGTCGAGAGCGCGCGCCGAAGCGGTCGCCGGCGCGCTCGAGCGGCGCGGCATCACCAGCGCGCGGCTGACAACGCACGGCTACGGCGAATCAAACCCGATCGCGACCAATGCCACCGAGGCAGGGCGGACGAAGAACCGGCGGGTGGAGTTCGTCATCAAGAACATTCAACAGTAACCGGATCGCCGACAGCGAGGCCCAGCGCGTCCGCGGCGCTGACTTCGTTGCCGGCGACTTCGACCAGCCCATCCGAATTCACGTACCAGAACAGCCCACCGGGCGCGGCATCGGCATAGGCCGCCGCCCGCTTCAGTCTCCGGCCACCGATCTCCAGCATGGCGGCTTTATCGAGCCGGCTGCCGCGAATCCCCGTGGCGGCATTGCCGAACCGGTCGATATAGACAATCTCTTCGAGATCGGCCGGACAAGACAGCGCCCGGCGCTCTGGCGCCACACCGCCGGCCGCCTCGGCCTCAATCCCCAGCGCCAGCCGCGCCGCCACCGGCGCAAGCACGTCACGACACAGAAAACTCGCCGACATCTTGCGCGGCCGCCACTCGATCCGCCACCACGCCGCATCGGCGGCCTGCACCGCCACCGGCTCCAGCAGTCCGTTGTCCGGCCCGACGAACCAGTACTCGCCCGCCCGCAACATTACGCCATCGCTCGAATCGCCCACGCCGCACAAATACACCGCGCCGGGCGGCGCGCCCTGCGCCAGCGCCGCCAGCAGGTAACCCGCGGCGCGCGGCCGGAACGAGGGTGCGTCGGCCATCAGATGAATGACCGGCACGTTCGGCGCCAGCCGGCGCAGCACCATTTCGAGCTGGCCGAGATACGGGCCTTCATGGCCGAAGTCGGTAAACGTCAGAATCATCCAAGTTCAACCTGATGAATGCCGGTTTATTGTCATTCCCGCGAAAGCGGGAATCCAGAGCGCGCGTCAAGACGGATTCCCGCTTTCGCGGGAATGACGGGCGAGGGATACCTCGCCTTCCCGTATAATCGGACGCAACGACTAGGGGCGGAAAGGATTTTGGATGTCGGTTGATGCCTGGATAGCGGTCGCGGTCACGCTCGGCTGCCTGGGGTTGTTGATGGCCACGCGCATCGCGGCGGATCTTGTCATGATCGCAGGCCTGACCGTGCTGATGGTGCTGGGGGTGCTCGCCCCGGCGGCCGCGTTGGAGGGCTTCGCCAACGAGGGCGTGCTCACGATCGCCGCGCTTTACGTGGTGGCCGCCGGCCTGAAGGAAACCGGCGCCGTCAACGTGCTGATCCGCTACGTCTTCGGCCGGCCGCCGAACGTGGCCCTGGCGCAATTGCGAATGATGCTGCCGGCAACTTTCCTGAGCGCCTTCATGAACAATACGCCCGTCGTCGCGACGTTTCTGCCGGCGGTGCAGGACTGGGCCAAGCAGCAGCGGATATCGTTGTCGAAACTGATGATCCCGCTCAGCTACGCGGCGATCCTCGGCGGTACCTGTACGCTCATCGGCACCAGCACCAATCTCGTCGTTGACGGCCTGATGACCTCCCGGGCGCATGTGCCCGGCTTCGGGTTCTTTGAGCTGACGGCGCTCGGCGTACCCTATGCCATTGTCGGCGTCGCTTATGTAGTGCTCGTCGGGAGGTGGCTGCTGCCAGAACGAGTCCCCGCGATGGAAAACCTGCAGGATCCACGCGAATACACGGTCGAAATGCTGGTCGAGGCGGGCAGCCCACTGGCCGGCATGACGGTGCAGGAGGCCGGGCTTCGACAACTGCCGGGCTTGTTCCTGATCGAAATCGATCGCGATGGTCACGTCGTACCTGCCGCCGGCCCGAAGGAACGACTGCAGGACGGCGACCGGCTGGTGTTCGCCGGCATTACCGACTCGGTGGTCGACCTGCAGCGCATCAAGGGCCTCACGCCGGCCACCGATCAGGTCTTCAAGCTCGACTCGCCGCGCACGGCGCGAACCCTGATCGAAGCCGTGATCGCCGCGCACTCGCCGATCGCGGGCAAAACGGTGCGTGAAGGCGAATTTCGCTCCCGTTATAACGCGGTGGTCATTGCGGTTGCCCGGAACGGTCAACGCATCCGCCGCAAGATCGGCGACATCGAACTGCGCCCGGGCGACACCCTGCTGCTGGAAACAACGCCCGATTTCGTCGGCCACCATGGCCGCTCGCGCGACTTCCTGCTGCTGCGGCCGATCGAAGGGTCGGTGTTTCCGCGCCACGAGCGCAGCTGGCTCGCGTGGCTGATTCTGCTCGGGCTGGTCCTTACGGCGAGCCTGGGCGTGCTGGACGTGGTCAGCGCCGCCTTCCTCGCCGCCGGTGCCATGCTGGTGACCGGCTGCTGCAGTGTCACGGTCGCCCGTCGCAGCATCGAACTGGAGGTGCTGCTCGTCATAGCCGCCTCGTTCGGCATCGGCAGGGCACTGGAAGTGACCGGCGCGGCCGGCGCCTTCGCCTCGATCCTGCTGGCCGCCGCCGGCGACCGGCCGTGGCTGCTGCTCGCGACGATTTATCTGCTCACCATGGTGCTCACCGAAACCATCACCAACAATGCAGCGGCCGTTCTGATGTTTCCGCTCGCGTTTGCGACCACCACTGCCCTGGGGCTGGACTTTCGCCCATTTGCGATCGCGATCGCCATGGCCGCCTCGGCCAGCTTTGCAACGCCAATCGGCTACCAGACCAACCTGATGGTGTATGGCCCCGGCGGTTACCGGTTCAACGACTATATACGCTTCGGCCTGCCCCTCAACCTGCTGCTGGCGGGCGTCGCACTGGTGCTGATTCCGATCTTGTGGCCACTGAGTTAGTACTGCGAAAGACCACTATTTATATTCCGTTGGCAGCAGAACCTTGAACGTGGTGCCGCGGCCCTCTTCCGACTCGACATCCAGTACCGCGTCGAGCAGGTCGCACAAGCGGTGGACGATGGCCAGTCCGATGCCTTCGCCGTGGGCGGCAACTTCCGGGGCTGTGGAATCCGGTTGAGCCGGTGATTGGCCGCCGACGCTGCTCGGCGGCGGGCTGTCTTTCGCTTCATCACCAGCGGCCTCGAGGCTGGCGGCGTATACGCCGCCGCTGGTCTTCAACCCGGGTCCGGTGTCGCGCACGTGGAATCGCCAGCGCTCCGGCGAATCGCGCTGCCATTCAACCTCGACGCCGCCGCGCGAGGTGTATTTCAGCGCGTTGAGCACCAGGTTCTGCGCGATGCGCTGCACCTTCATCGCGTCCCCGCGCACCCGCAGCGTTTTCGGTCCCCGCGCCGTCAGCGTCAGCCCTTTGCTTTCGGCGGTGCCCTGCAGGCCATCGCACAGCTCGCGCAATAGGACCGCTGCATTGAAGCCACTGATCTCCCGGGCTTCGCGCCCGGCCTCCAGTCGCGCCAGATCGAGCAGGTCGTTCAACATACGGTACAGGCTTTCGCCCGCCTCGCTGATGCGCGTGACGATCGCGCGCGCCTGGTCGTCGAGCGGCCGCTGCGCCAGAACATGGCTGGCCAGGCGGATGGCCTGCAGGCTGCCGCGCAAGTCGTGCGAAGCCTGATGAAGATTCTCGCTGCGAAGCTGATCGAGTTCGTCGCGCTCGCCGAGCAGAACTTCGAGATCGCGCAGCCGTGCCTCGGCCTGCACCCGCAGGCGCGAGTGATATTCGGTCAGGCTGGCGGTGATGGCGTCGAGTATCGCCTGCGACAGCAACCCGTAAGCCTGCTGGAACGACTCGGCATCCAGACCGGCCGGCTCCCGCAACGCACCAATACGTTTCATCAGCACGCGGTGCAGCAGCGCCCACTCCTGAACGACCTGTTCGACAGGCCGGCCCTGCTGCCAGCGGTGGGCGCCGTGCTCCTGAGCGGTTCTGCCCGCCTCGTGGCCGTTCTCGCCGCGAAATGCTGCGGCGAGGCGCTCCAGGAACTGTGGAATATGATCGTAAAATTCGGAACGCGACATTTCCGCGAGCATCGACTGCTCGTCGTCATCGTCGGCGGCGGTCTTCCAGTCCGCCAGAATGGCGTCGCGCTGCTGCGCCAGATGCTCCGCGAGGGCCCGGAGCCCATCGGCATTCGGTTTGTCAGCCATCTTCGGTAACCTCGGCCGTTTGTTCCGCGCGATGCTCCGCGGGGCCGGCCTTGTTGACCGTCAGGTTGTGCGCCGTATTGATCAGCCCCACGTGCGAAAACGCCTGCGGAAAATTACCCAGCAGGCGATGGCTGCGCGGATCGTATTCCTCGGCCAGCAGGCCGACGTCGTTACGGATGGCCAGCAGGCGCTCGAACAGCTCGCGCGCCTCGCGCTCGCGCCCCATCATCGCGAGGTTATCGGCAAGCCAGAACGAGCAGACGATAAACGCGCTCTCGGTGCCGGAAACGCCATCGCCGCCTTCCTCCTGCGTGTAACGCATGACGAAGCCATCCTGCGTCAGATCTTTCTGGATCGCCTCGACAGTGCCCTTGATGCGCGGGTCCTCGGGCGGCAGAAAGCCGACCAGCGCCATCATTAAAAGGGCCGCGTCCAGTGCCTCGCCGCCATAATACTGCACGAAACTGTTGCGCTTTTTGTTGAAGCCTTTTTCGCAGACTTCGTCGTGAATCGTATCGCGCAGCATGCGCCAGTGGTCGATGTCGCCCTCGAGGTCGTAATGCTCGATCGCCTTGACCGCGCGATCCATCGCCACCCAGGCCATCACTTTCGAAAAGGTGAAGTCGCGCGGCGGCCCACGCATCTCCCAGATGCCGGAGTCCTCGTCGCGCCAGTGGTTCTCGAGGTATTTCAGCAATTCCAGCTGCACGCGCCAGGTGTCGTCATCCGGCTGCAGGCCATGGCGGCGCGCGGTATAGAGGCCGTCCATCACTTCGCCGTAGATGTCGATTTGCGTCTGCGTGTAGGCGCCGTTGCCGATGCGCACCGGCCTGCTGCCTTCGTAGCCGCTCAGCCAGTCCAGCTCCTGCTCCGGCAGGCGGCGGTCGCCGGCGATGCCGTACATGATCTGCAGCTTTTCGGCGTCGCCGGCGGCGGCGCGCAGCAGCCATTCGCGCCATTTGCACGCCTCGTCCTTGTAGCCGGACAGGAGCATCGCGTAGAGCGTGAACGTGGCGTCGCGCAGCCAGGTGTAGCGGTAGTCCCAGTTGCGCTCGCCGCCAATCTGTTCCGGCAGCGAAGTCGTCGCCGCGGCGACCATGCCGCCGGTTTCAATATCGGTGAGCGCCTTGAGCGTAATCAGCGACCGGATCACCGGCTCGCGCCATTCGCCCTCGACCGGGCACTGGCTGCTCCAGTCCAGCCACCATTGTTCCGTTTCGTCCAGTGTGTCGGCCGCATCGTGCTCCTCGGGTCCTTCGCGATACGACAGATGCCAGGTCAGCACGCAGGGGATGGTTTCGCCGGCGTTGATGGTAAATTCGGCAACGGTCGTTTTGTCGCGCCCGTGCAGATCGAGCGGCGTGCGCAGTTGCAGGGCGTCCGGCCCGACGACTGCCTGCAGGCCGTAGCCGTGTCGCCGCACCCACGGCGCGACTTTGCCGTAGCCGAAACGGATGATGGCTTCGAATTGCATCGGCACGCTGCCTTCGAGCCCTTCGACGATACGCACGACGTCGACGACGTTGACGTCCTCCCGCGGCAGCGGCATGAAGTCGATCAGCTTGACCTTGCCGGAACTGGTTTCGAATATCGTTTCGAGAATCAGGGTCTCGCCGCAATAGGCGCGCGTGGTTTTTGTCACTTCGTCCTGAGGCGCGATCAGCCAGCGGCCGTTGCCGCGATCACCGAGCAGCGCGGCGAAGCAGGCGTCGGAATCGAAGCGCGGCAGGCACAGCCAGTCGATAGAGCCGTCACGGCCGACCAGCGCCGCGCTGCGCATGTTGCCGATCAATGCGTAATCTTCAATGCGTTGTGCCATATCGAATCCTTTCGACGAAGAATCAAGACGTGAGGTTATGCGCCGTGTTGATCAAACCCACGTGCGAAAACGCCTGCGGCATGTTGCCCAGCAACCGGCCGCTCGTCGGGTCGTACTGCTCCGACAACAAGCCGACGTCGTTACGCACCGACAGGAGCCGTTCAAACATCTCGCGCGCTTCATCCTTGCGCCCCAGCAGAATCAAATCGTCAGCCAGCCAGAACGAGCAGACCAGGAACGAGCCTTCACTGGTGCGCCGGCCGAGCCAGTCTGAATAGCGCCAGACGAAACCGTCCTGCGTGAGTTCCTGTTGAATGGCTTCAATGGTGCCCAGGATGCGCGGGTCGTCAGCCGGAAGAAAGCCGACAATCGGCAGCCGGAGCAACGCCGCGTCGAGCGCCTGCGAGTCGTAACGCTGCAGGAATGTGTTGCGCTCGGCATCGTAGCCGCGTTCGCAGACTTCCTTGTGAATTGTTTGCGCCAGCGCCCGCCAGCGCTGCGCATCACCTTTAAAGCCGAACTGTTCGATCGTCCTGGCAGCGCGGTCCGCCGCCACCCAGGCCATCACTTTGGAGTGGACGTAGTTGGCCTGTTTGCTGCCCAGCTCCCAGATGCCGGCGCCGGTTTCGCGCCAGTTGCCTTCCAGAAACTCAAGCACGCACAGTTGCGCAGTCCAATCGTACTCGTCCATATCCAGGTTGTGCTCGTGGGCCGAGTACACGGCGTTTACGATTTCGCCGTAGGCGTCGATCTGGCGCTGCTGGTAGGCCTGGTTGCCGATGTGTACCGGCCGGCTGTTGTCGTAGCCGCGCAGGTAGTCGAGCTTTTGCTGCGGGAAGCGCCATTCGCCGTCGATGCCATACATCGGCTGCAGATGTTGTGGATGGCCGGCCGACACGCGCAGCAACCATTCGCGCCACAACCGTGCTTCTTCGTCATAACCCGATCGCACCAGCGCGTGCAGCGTGAAGGTCGCGTCACGCAACCAGGTGAACCGGTAGTCGTAGTTCTTCTTGCCGCCGGGGTGCTCCGGCAACGATGTCGTCGGCGCGCCGACCATGCCGCCGGTTTCGCCGTCGGTGAGCGCCTTCAGCGTAATCAGAGAACGGATCACGGGCTCACGGTAGTCGTGCGATTTCGAGTAGTGACTGCTCCAGTCGCGCCACCAGCCTTCCGTTTCCTCAAGCGCCTGTTCCGGCCCGCGAGCTTCGGGCTCCGGACGATAGGCGTTGTGCCACGTCAGCGTGAACGGAACGCGCTGCCCCTTCGACACGGTGAATTCTGCCGTGCAGACATCGTCGCCAGCCTGCAGCTTTACCGGCGTGCGCAACTGCAGTGCGTGAGGACCGGCAGCACCGTGCCAGCCGTAGTCGCGCAACCGCGCCCAGGGTGCAATGCGTCCGTAGTCGAAACGGAACAGCGCTTCCATTCGCATCGGCACCACGCCGTCGCGGCCTTCGACGATACGCACCAGGTCAATGGCATGGCCTTCGGAACGCGGCAGCGCCATGCAGTCGATCAGCGCAACCTCGCCCTCGTCCGTTTTGAACACCGTTTCGAGGACGATGGTTTCGCCGCGATAGCGGCGGCGGGTTGAGACAGGGTCGCCATTGGGCGCGATCGACCAGTGGCCGTTGTCCGGCGTGCCGACGAGCGCGGCGCAGCAAGCGGCAGCGTTAAAGCGCGGCAGGCACAGCCAGTCGATGGATCCGTCCCGACCGACCAGCGCCGCGGTGCGCATGTTGCCGATCAGGGCATAGTCTTCGATGCGTTGAGGCATCCGAATTCCCTTTCATTTATTTTGCTTCAGCCTTCTCCGGTGCTGAACGATGGGTAAAGTGTCATGCCTCCGTCCACGACGAGTGTCGTGCCGGTGACATAATCAGACGCGTCACAGCACAACCAGACGATTGCGTTGCCGACGTCGGCGGCATCGCCGACGCGGCCGTACGGAATCATTTTCAGCAGCTTGTCGAGCGCCTCTTCGGTTGCCCACGCCGCGCGATTGATGGCCGTCTTGATGGCACCCGGCGCGACTGCATTCACGCGGATCCTCCGCGACGCAAACTCCTGCGCCAGTGTCTGAACCAGCAGCATCACGCCGCCCTTGGACGCCGCGTAATTCGCGTGCCTGGCCCACGGGATGCGCTGATGCACAGAACTGATGCAGACAATCTTGCCCGTGGCGCGAGATATGTCGGGCTGCTCGCCGCGGCGAAGAAATTCTCGAATGGCGGCACGCGAGCACAGGAACTGGCCGGTCAGGTTGACGTCGATGACCTCCTGCCATTCGGCCAGCGTCATCTCCGTAAAGGCTTTGTCCTTTTCGATGCCGGCGTTGTTAACCAGAATGTGCAGCGTGCCGAAGCGCTCGCACGCCCGCGTGAACATGGCGTCCACCTGCGCTTCGTTGCTGACGTCGGCCTCGACAGCCATCGCCTGGCCGCCCTGCTCTTCAATCTTTTGGACGACCTCCTCGGCTGGATCCCGGCTGCCGATGTAGTTGATAACGACCGAGGCACCGGCCTCGGCGAGAGAATACGCAGCCTGCCGGCCAATGCCGGAACTGGCACCGGTGACGAGCGCCACCTGATTTTGAAGGGAGAGGGGTCGGTCGGGCATGGCACATCCGTGGCCGTATTTTCATATGCCAGCCTAACACGCTGCCGGAAAGAAGTCAGGAGCGGCGAGCATGCGTCGCCGCTCCCGTTCCGGCCGAATCAATGACGGGTTTCGTCCTTCGCTTCGCCGTATTGCCGTTGCACCTTGCCGGCGCCTTTCTCGACCTTGCCTTTGGCCTCGGTGGACTTGTCGTCCGTGGCCTTGCCGGCCGCTTCCTTCACCGAACCCTTCACTTCTTTTGAAGCGCCCTTGGCGCGATCCTTGTCCATGGTCATCTCCTTATGCTGCCTTGAGATGCTCCTCTCGGTCGTGCATCTCGTGCTGGAATTCTTCCGCAATCTTCTCCGCCTGGTCTTCGCTCAGCAGCTCCTGGGCCTGCGGAAACAGTTCATTTTCTTCATCCTCGATATGATGCTCAAGCTCCTTCTTGATGTCCTTGAGCATGGGGAGCCACTGCGCGTCGGTCGGCTCGATCTGCATCCACTCGCGCAACATCTCATTCGCCTGTTCGTGCTCCTGCTGATGTTCCCTGATGTGATTCTTGATCCCGTCGTATTTTTCAAGGCGCTTGTAAAAGCACTTCGACTCCGCCTCGTGGTGCGCGATAACTTCTATCGCGACCAGATGGCCTTTCTCGCGACGCATCTTCTCGTCGCTTTCGTCGGAATCCACCAGCTTGTCCAGAATCTCCCGGGCTTCGCTGTGGACCTTCTTCAAAACCTCGTAGATATCCTTCGCCATAAGTCACCTCGGTCCATTGTCATGTTCGGCATCGGCAGGTTCGCAAGCGGGATGGCAACGGTCAATTAGCAACGCTACCGGTCCGTGTGAGGGTTTCTTCCCGGTCGGCAACGGCCGGCGCCGGTGCTATAGTGGTCAGGCAGTTTTCCACGGATTGATTCCACATCGCGTTCGGGCATGGAGGCCACCATCATGAGCAGCGAAACAGTCGCCGATTTCATTCTCAAGAGACTTTCCTCCTGGGGCGTCAAACGGATCTTCGGCTTTCCCGGCGACGGCATCAACGGGTTGACCGGCGCGTTGAACCGCGCCAGCGACAAGTTCGAATTCGTTCAGGTGCGCCATGAGGAAATGGCAGCATTCATGGCGTGCGCGCACGCCAAGTTCACCGGCGAAATCGGCGTCTGCCTCGCCACCTCCGGGCCCGGCGCTATCCATCTGCTAAACGGCCTGTACGATGCGAAAAAGGATCATCAGCCGGTGCTGGCCATCGTCGGCCAGCAATCGCGCAACGCGCTTGGCGGCGACTATCAGCAGGAAGTCGACCTGACTTCGCTGTTCAAGGATGTTGCCAATCAGTACGTGCACATGGCGGCAAAGGCCGGGCAGGTACGCCATCTGGTCGACCGCGCCATCCGCATCGCCAAATGCGAACAATCGGTCACCTGCCTGGTAATTCCGAATGACCTCGCAGAATCGGAGGCGGTGGAAACGCCGCCGCGTTCGCACGGCACGGTCCATTCCGGCATGGGTTACACATCGCCGCGCATCATTCCCGCGGACGACGATCTGAAACGCGCGGCAATGGTACTGAACGAAGGCAAGAAAGTAGGCATGCTGGTCGGCCAGGGCGCGCTGAATGCGACCGACGAGGTGATCGAAGTCGCCGAAATTCTCGGCGCCGGCGTCGCGAAAGCACTGATGGGCCGCGCTTCGCCGCCGGACGATCTACCGTTCGTCACCGGTTCAATCGGCCTGCTCGGCACCAACGCGAGCTGGGAGCTGATGACGGGCTGCGACACGTTCTTCATGATCGGCTCGGCGTTTCCGTACTCTGAGTTTCTGCCTGAGGAAGGCCAGGCGCGCGGTGTGCAGATCGATATCGACGGCCGCATGGTCGGTCTGCGCTACCCGATGGAAGTAAACCTGGTTGGCGACAGCAAGGAAACGCTGCGCGCGCTGATCCCGCATCTAAAGCGCAAGGAAGATCGCTCATGGCAGGATCACATCAAGGAAGAAGTCGCCGAGTGGTGGAACGTGGTCGAGGCGCGCGCGAAGGTCAAAGCCGACCCGCTCAACCCGCAGTACGTGTTCCACGAACTGTCGCCGCGGCTGCCCGACAACTGCATCATCACCAGCGACTCGGGCTCGTCCGCCAACTGGTATGCGCGCGACCTCAAGTTCCGCCGCGGCATGATGGGTTCGTTGTCCGGCGGGCTCGCGTCAATGGGTTCAGGCGTGCCGTATGCGATCGCCGCCAAGTTCGCCTATCCGGACCGGCCGGTGATCGCACTGGTCGGCGACGGCGCGATGCAGATGAACGGCATGAACGAACTGCTCACGATCGCCAAGTACTGGAAGAAATGGAGCACCCCGAATCTGGTCGTGATGGTACTCAACAACCGTGATCTGAACCAGGTGACCTGGGAACAGCGCGTGAAGGCCGGCGACCCGAAATTCTCCGGCTCTCAGGACATCCCGGACTTCCCATACGCCGAGTACGCCAAGCTGATTGGCCTGGAAGGCATCAAGGTAGACGAACCCGACCAGGTCGGCGGCGCCTGGGACCGAGCGCTGAAAGCCGACAAGCCGGTCGTGCTCGAAGCCTACTGCGACCCGAACATTCCGCCGCTGCCGCCGCGCATCAAGGCGAAGCAGGCCAAGGCGTACATGTCGGCGCTGCTGCACGGCGACCCCGACGCCTACGGCATCGTCAAGATGTCGACCAAGGAAATGTTGCGGAGTATGGGCGCCGAGGCCGAAAGCTGATCGCCGGCGGCTATCGATGGCGGCCAACCCGCAACACGACGGCGCCTTCTCCCGCCAGAGAGAGGGCGACCCGGCGGTAATCGAATCGCTTCAGGTTTCCGCGTACAAGATCCCGACCGATGCGCCCGAGTCGGACGGCACGCTGGAATGGGACTCGACCACCATCGTCGTGGTCGAAGTCAGCGCCGGCGGTAAGGCCGGACTCGGCTACACCTACGGCCATCACTCGATCGCGACGCTGATCGACGACAAGCTCGCCTCGATCGTCAAGGGCCGCGACGTGATGAACCTCAGCGACGCGTGGCTCGCGATGCTGAAGGCCATCCGCAACCTCGGCCGCTCCGGCATCTCGCTGATGGCGATTTCAGCCGTCGACATCGCGCTATGGGATCTGAAGGCGCGGTTGCTCGGTCTGCCGCTGGTGACGCTACTCGGCGCGTATCACGACGGCGTGCCGGTGTACGGCAGCGGCGGCTTCACGTCGTACTCGGACAAGCAGCTTTGCGACCAGCTCCGTGGCTGGGTCGATGCCGGCATTCCGCGCGTCAAAATGAAAATCGGCCGCGAACCCAACCGTGACCCGGCGCGCATGAAAGCGGCGCGCAACGCCATCGGCGACGACGTCAAACTGTTCGTCGATGCCAACGGCGCCTACGACCGCAAGCAGGCGCTGGCGATCGCCGACTGCTTCACCGAATACGGCGTCAACTGGTACGAAGAACCGGTGACGTCCGACGACCTGGAAGGGCTGCGACTGATACGGGATCGCGCCCCGGCGATCACCGAAATCGCCGCCGGCGAATACGGCTTCGGCCCGGCGGATTTTCGCGGTCTGCTCGAAGCCGGTTCCGTCGACGTGCTGCAGGCCGACATCACCCGCTGCGGCGGCGTTACCGGCTTCCTGGCCGCGGCCGACCTGGCCAACGCGCACAAGGTGCCGCTGTCCGGTCACTGCGCGCCGGCGCTGCACCTGCACCCGTGCTGTGCGATCAAGCCGCTCAGGCATCTGGAGTATTTTCATGATCATGTGCGGATCGAACGGATGTTGTTTGACGGTACTCAGGAGCCCGGCGGCGGTGTGTTGAAGCCGGACTTGTCGCGGCCGGGGATTGGGTTGGAATTGAAACGGAGTGATGCGGAAAAGTATCGGGTGTAAAGACAAGAATCCCCCTCCGACTCCCCCTTCCTCGCTTCGCGAGCAAAGGGGAGAGTAAGAACCGGGAAGTCGCGCCCGATATCACACCTCTTGTCCTCCCCTTTGCCGCCAAAGGCGGGAAGGGGGAGCTAGAGGGGGATTTCTTCCGGCGACAACCCAGGCGCACGCTCCGGCAGCCGGTTCCCGGGTCGTGTGAGACAGGGACGTCGAACGCGAAGCCTACAGGGAAGTATTTACGGCGTCCCGCGAAATTGATACCGGAGTGGGCGCCGGAAACGAAGCAAAAAGGAGCAAGGATGCGCGACATAGCTGGTTTCAACGAACAGGACCGCAACGACCTCGCCGGCGAACTCGCCGCGGCCGTCAGCGGCGAAGTCCGCTTCGACAACGGCGCCGTCGCCCTCTACGCCAACGACGCCTCCAACTACCGGCAGCCGCCGATCGGCGTCGTCATCCCCAGAACCATCGACGACGTCATCGCCACCCACCGCATCTGCCGCGCCTACGGCGCGCCAGTGCTGTCGCGCGGCGGCGGCACCAGCCTGTCCGGCGAAACCGTCAACCACGCGGTTGTCATCGACCACTCCAAATACCTGAACGACATCGTCCAGATCGACGACGTCCAGCGCCGCGTCACCGTCCAGACGGGCGTCATCAACGACAAGCTCAACGAAACGCTCGGTCCGTTCGGCCTCGTCTTCCCCCCCGATCCGTCCACCCACAAGTGGTGCACGATCGGCGGCAACATCGGCAACAACTCCTGCGGCATCCACTCCGTGCAGGCACAGTTCTACGGCCACGGGCCGCGAACCGCCGACAACGTCCACTCGCTCGACGTCATCACCTACGACGGCACGCGCATGACGCTCAAGGACCATTACGAAGAGCACGAAATCGAGGAAATTGTCGCCGCCGGCGGCCGCCAGGGCCAGATCTTCGCCGACCTCAAGGCGCTGCGCGACAAGTACGCCGACAAGATTCGCGCACGCTACCCGAGCATCGAAAAATTGCCGCGCCGCGTGTCCGGCTACAACCTCGACGACCTGCTGCCGGAAAACGGCTTCAACCTCGCCAGCGCCCTGTGCGGCACTGAAAGCACCTGCGTCACCGTGCTGCACGTTACCTTCAAGCTCACCGAACAGGTCAAGCACCGCACCTTGATGGTCGTCGGCTTTGAAGATATCGCCACCGCCGCCGACCACGTGCCGGCGATCATGAAGCACCGGCCGATCGCACTCGAAGGCATTGACCACCAGTTGTTCGAAGACGAGCAGCAGGAGCACATGCACCCGAACGAACTGTCGCAATTACCCGAAGGCAAGGCGTGGCTGCTGGTCGAGCTTGGTGGCGATAATCAGGATGAATCGGATGCCAGGGCCGATATCCTGATCAGCGAATTGAAGGCTGCGAAAGGCGCGCCCACCGGCTACAGCATCATCGACGACAAGGAACAGGAGGGCAAGCTGTGGGCCGTGCGCGAAGCCGGCCTAGGTGCCACCGCCTTCCCGCCGGACGGCACCGACCACTGGCCCGGCTGGGAAGACTCCGCCGTGCCGCCGGACCGCGTCGGCGACTACCTGCGCGACCTGCACAAGCTCTACGGCAAATACAACTACAAGGGCGCGCTCTATGGCCACCTTGGCCAGGGCTGCGTCCACTCCCGCGTCAACTTCGGGCTGCACACGGCCGAGGGGGTGAAAAAGTTCCGCGCGTTCATGGAGGAAGCCGCCGACCTGGTTGTATCCTACGGCGGCTCGCTGTCCGGCGAACACGGCGACGGCCAGGCCCGCGCCGAGTTGCTCGACCGCATGTATGGCGCCGAGCTGATGGAAGCGTTTCGCGAGTTCAAGCGCATCTGGGACCCGGAATGGAAAATGAACCCGGGCAAGGTCATCGACCCGTACAAGCTCGACGACAACCTGCGGATGCTCAACTACCGCCCGTGGCCGACGCCGACCGAATTCACCTTCCCGCACGACCAGCGCAACTTCGGCCGCGTTGCGATGCGCTGCGTGGGCGTCGGCAAATGCCGCGCCGACGAAGGCGGCACCATGTGCCCGAGTTACATGGTTACGCACGAAGAAAAACACACCACGCGCGGCCGCGCCCGTCTGCTGTTCGAAATGATGCAGGGCGACGTACTGAAGGACGGCTGGCGCTCGGAGGAAGTGAAGGAATCACTCGACCTGTGCCTGTCGTGCAAGGGCTGCAAGAACGACTGCCCGGTGCACGTCGACATGGCGAGCTACAAGGCCGAGTTCCTGTCGCACTATTTCGAAGGGCGGGCGAAGCCGATTCCGGCCTACGCGTTCGGCCTGATCGACCGCTGGTCGCGGCTGGCGTCCTGGGCGCCGCCGGTAGTGAACTTCCTCACCAACACGCCGGGCCTGTCGAACATCGCCAAGGCGCTGACGAAGATGCCGCAAAAGCGAACCATCCCGAAATACGCGCCGCAGACGTTCAAGTCCTGGTTCCGCAAGCGCGGCGTGCATAACGCCGACGGGCCGCCGGTCGTGCTGTGGGCCGACACGTTCAACAACTACTTCTTTCCGGACGTGGCCGAAGCCGCGGTCGAAGTGCTCGAATCGCTCGGCTACCGCGTGCTGGTGCCGCAGGGCCATATCTGCTGCGGACGGCCGCTGTACGAATTCGGCATGCTCGATCTTGCGAAGGAGTATCTGCACAACGTCATGAACGCGCTTGAAAACGAGATTGCCGCCGAAGTGCCGATTGTCGGGTTGGAGCCGTCCTGCATGTCGGTCTTCCGCGACGAACTGACCAACATGTTTCCGGACGACGAATGGGCGCAAAAGCTGTCGAAGCAAAGCCTGACGTTCAGCGAGTTTCTGGAAAAAGAAGTCGAAAACTACACGCCGCCGAAGCTCAACCGCAAGGCGCTGGTGCACGTGCACTGTCACCACAAGGCCATCATGGGCAAGGATGCGGAAAAGAGCCTGCTCAAAAAGATGGGCCTCGACTTCAACATCCTGACCTCCGGCTGCTGCGGCATGGCCGGCTCGTTCGGGTTCGAGAAGGAAAAATACGACGTCTCCATCGGCGCCGGCGAGCGCGTGCTGCTGCCGAAGGTGCGCGACGCGAGCGAAGACACGCTGATCATCGCCAATGGGTTCAGTTGCCGTGAGCAGATCGCGCAGACCACCAAACGCCGCGCGCTGCACATCGCGCAGGTGATCCAGATGGCAATGCACGAAGCGCCGGAGACGGGTCGGCCTGAAGCGGCAATAGAACGCCGCCGCGCCAGGGCGCAGCGGCGCGCAAACGAGAAAGCAGCGATCGCCGCCGGCGCGATGGTCGCAGGCGGCCTGCTTGCAATGAGCCTCGGCAAGCGCAGAAGGCGCTAAGATTAATCGTCATTCCTGCGAAGGCAGGAATCCAGTCTAATCAGTTGCGGCCTTTGGCCGCATTCATTCTGACTGGATGCCAGCCTCCGCTGGCATGACAGAAAAAAGGAGCAAAGAGCATGGATGCCCGAAACCAACACGAAGTCGTCGTCATCACCGGCGCCACCGCCGGCGTCGGCCGCGCCACCGCCCGCGCGTTCGCCAAACAGGGCGCCTATGTCGGCCTGCTGGCACGCGACGCGGACCGGCTCGAAGCCACCCGCAGCGAAGTCGACGCTCTCGGCGGCAAAGGCCTGGCCATCAGCACCGACGTCGCCGACCCCGCCGCGGTCGAGCGCGCCGCCGACCAGGTCGAAGAAAAACTCGGCGAAATCGACATCTGGGTCAACGCCGCGATGACCACCATCCTCGCGCCGTTCGACCAGATCGAACCGGACGAATACAAGCGTGCAACCGAAGTCACCTACCTCGGCAACGTCTACGGCGCCATGGCGGCGCTCAAGCACATGCTGCCGCGCGACCGCGGCCGCATCATCCAGGTCAGCTCGGCGCTCGCCTACCATTCGGTGCCGCTGCAGTCGCCGTATTGCGGGGCCAAACACGCCATCAACGGCTACACCGAATCGCTGCGCTCGGAGCTGATGCACCGCAACAGCCACGTGCGCGTCACCACCGTCGACATGCCTGGCCTCAACACGCCGCAGTTCGACTGGGCACTCAACCGCATGCCCAAGCGCCCACGCCCGGTCGCGCCGGTGTACCAGCCCGAAGTCGCCGCGCGCGCGATTGTCTGGGCGGCGCACCACAGCCGTCAGCGGCTGTATGTCGGCCTATCGTCGCTGCTGATGATCTGGGCGGACAAATTCGCCCCGGGGCTGCTCGACCGGTACATGGCGCAAAGCGCTGTCAGCGGTCAGCTCACCAGCCAGGACGCCGATCCCGATAAACCGGACAACCTCTGGCAGCCCGCGCCGGGCGATCATGGCGCGCGCGGTCGTTTCAGCAACGAGTCACACGAGCACAGCATCCAGTTCTGGGCGACCACCCACCGCGGCTGGCTGACGATGGTCGGCACCGCGGTGGCCGTCGGCGCCGTCTGCGCGACGACTGGCCGCAAAAAGCGCAAGCGTCGGGCCAAATACCTGCAGCACCTGATCCACTAGGAGAGCGTCATGCCCGACAACAATATCGGCCGCACCCGCTGGGCCATCGCCGAAGGCTACATCCCCGGCGCCAGCACCGGCGAAGGCTCCGCCTTCGTCAGCCACGAAACCGCCTGCATCCTGAACACGACGGATCGCGAAGCCCGCATTGAGATTACGCTCTACTTCACCGACCGCGACCCGGTCGGCCCGTACAAACTGAGCGTCGCGCCGCAGCGCACACAACACTTCCGCTTCAACGACCTCGACGAGCCGGAGCCGGTGCCGCGCGATACCAGCTACGCAAGCGTCATCGAGTCGGACGTCCCCATTGTGGTGCAGCACACCCGGCTGGACTCGCGACAGAGTGAGCTGGCGCTGCTGAGTACTGTCGCTTACGCCGAAAGCGGATAAAGAATTTGTGATGCCAGCGAACGCTGGAACCTAGCCGCCAAACCCGATACAGTCGCCTCCTCAATTCTTTTGAGGCTCCACGACCCGCATGAGCTGGCTTACCGACATCGACATCTGGGCATCTTTCTTCACGCTGACCGCGCTGGAGATGGTGCTCGGCATCGACAACATCATCTTTATTTCCATCGTCACCGGGCAGCTGGAAGAGCGCGTTCAAAAGCGCGCGCAGACCATTGGACTGATGCTGGCGGCGATTACGCGCCTGCTGCTGCTGGGGTTGATCTTCTTTCTGGCGCAGCTGGATTCCGCGCTATTCACCGCGTTCGGCGAACCGATTTCGATTCGCGACTTGGTGCTGATCGGCGGTGGCCTGTTCCTGCTCGCCAAGAGCACGATGGAAATTCATGACGATTTTGAGGGTCACCAGGCAAAGGAGCGCAAACACGCGGCTTCGTTCAAGATGGCGATTGTGCAGATCATCGCACTCGACATGGTGTTTTCGATCGACTCAGTCATCACCGCGATCGGCATGGCGGATCAGGTTGCAGTCATGGCCGCCGCCATCGTTGTTGCCATTGGCTTCATGCTGATGTACGCGAATGCTGTCAGCAACTTCGTCAACCGCCACCCGACGCTGAAGATGCTGGCACTCGCGTTCCTGATCCTGATCGGCGTGACGCTGATCGCGGAGGGGCTCGGGCTGCACGTGCCCAAGGGCTACATCTACTTCTCGATGGCCTTCGCGTTCGCGGTCGAAATGCTCAACCTGCGCCGCCGCAAGCAGCCGTCATGACGAGGCCGGCGGCATGCAGCGCCAGAATCGCTCACTGACGCGCTTGGCGAACCAGGCCGTGGTGAGATTGTGCGTAATCTTCGGGCTTTCGAGCTTGATGCCCGGCAGCACCGCGCGCGGCAGCGGCTTGCCGGCGATCCGGTCCGCCAACTCGTAGATACGCTTGTACAGCGGACTCGCCTGGAACTCGTAGGTTTCGCCCTGTTCCAGCGTGTCGTGAATCTCCTCGTTCGTCATGTCGAGCTTGTCGCGCAACGACCTGACCGCCCGTTCCGTCGCACCCGGCTCGTCGGAGCCGTAGCGAACGAGGTCGCCGTCGAGCGCCAGCGGCATACCGGAGGCGACGCTGATCGCGTTCTGCAACGCCGCGTTGCGGCTGGCGTACCAGCCGGCGTTGAAATCGGCGAAGCGATAGATGATGCGGTGGTAGTGCGTGGGGTAGCCCAGCAGGTGGGCGATCCCGAAGTACATGCCGCCGCGCCGGCTGAAGACTTCGTTGCGGATCGAACCGTCCACTGGATACGGGTAGTCCTGATCATGCGCTTCGGCGAAGGCGATGCTCACCTGCATCGGCCCGCCCGTGTCGACCGGGTTGAATGAGCTGAACAACCGCTTGCCGAGCGGCACCATGCCGATGAAGTCCTCGAACAGGGCGCTCAATTCTTCCTCGGTCCGCACGTCTTTCAGCCGCTCCCCGTAACTCCGGCCATCCGGCGACTGCACCGCCAGCGCCGCATCGACTACGAACGCCGGTATGTGCCGAGCGGCGGCACGACGCTCCAGCTCGCGACGGGCGATCTTCGCCAGCCCCGGCACCATCGGATGGGGCTTGAAGCCGGACTCCTGCTCCGTCACCGCCACGATAGCGCAGATGTTCTGGGTGGTCGCCGGGATATCCTGCGCCGCAAGGGCCGTATCGATGTCGGCAGCCCAGCCGCGTGCATCGGTGACGCCGGATGGCATCAGCCGGACTATTTGGTTCTGCACCGCCACCGACGGCGGTCGTCTTTCGGGTTGAGTCGCACAACTGGCGAGCAGGACCGATAACAGCAGTATCGCCGCGCGGTCGCGCAGGCGCTTGTAAAAATCCATATTTCGCTACTCTAAAACCAATTCCATCTGAATATTGCAGCGCTCGTAGGGCGAACGCGCCCCTTGCACCTCTTTGAAACCCAGCTTCCTGTACAGGCTGATTGCGGGTTCAAGCCGCGTATTGCTTTCCAGGTAGAGGCGCCTGGCGCTCAGACCTTTGGCCTCATCAATGGCGGCTTGACCCAGGAGCAGCCCGATGCCCTTTCCCCGGGCGTTGGCGGAGACCGTCATCTTTGCCAGCTCGTAGGTGCTTTCATCCATTTTGAGCAGCGCGCACGTACCGATCACCCCGCCCTCATCCAGCGCGATCAAAATGCGCCCGCCTCTATCGATAATATATTCCTGAGGACGATCGAGCGACCGGTAATCCGCCTCTTCCATTTTGAACCAGCGCGTAATCCACTCCTCGTTTAGCCTTTTGAACGCGGGCTGGTGCTCTGGCTTGTATTGGACAATCTGAACCATTCGCTCAGGCCCGGGATGACTGTGTCAGCCGGCAAGGCGCCAGAGCTCGGCGCCGGCAGTGACGGCCAACATGATTGCCGAGGGATAAAACGTCAAGGTAAACCCGAGCGCGCGCGACGGGCCACCGTGCCTGTAGCCGACAAAGAAGAGGATGCGCCCCACACCAAACGCAAACGACGCCAGAAGAACAACCGAAAGCCACGTCGACGGCATAACCACAGCCCACGCCAGATAGGCAATGACGGCGATACCAAGTTGCTCGAGCGTATTCTGCAGCAAGCCCTGGAGCAGCTTTGCCTGTCCGGTTCCG
Organism: Gammaproteobacteria bacterium; assembly: GCA_035701285.1. Taxonomy (GTDB): domain Bacteria; phylum Pseudomonadota; class Gammaproteobacteria; order Natronospirales; family DASSBR01; genus DASSBR01. The sequence continues at coordinate 24,480 of DASSNT010000023.1, forward strand.
ACGGAAAGCCCGGCTCCGTCAATGTCTTCAGGCGTAAAGAAGCGATGCTTCGCCAGGCGCCCGACCGAAACCAGAAGAAAAATCGCGGGCACCAACGCAGCTTGGACCGCCGTGCTGAGGCGAGCGGCGATGCTAAGGTTCGGCAGAAACAAGAAGGGGTTAAGCCATGCCCCCAGGATCACAATGGCCAGCGCGCAACCCGCGCCGGCCGCCATCCCGCTCAATATGCCGGATTGTGTCTTGCTTAGGGCCAAAAACCCTCCTCCCCTCCTGACGAGGCGCTCGTTACTATTGGATGCTCGTTACGTCGCCGACGCCAGAAGCCCATGTGCCATGGCGGCAGCTCGAACGTCTTCCACCAGGGCAAGCGGATCGGCGGCGACTTCGATTCCTACCGAGAAGTGGCCCCCGACAAAAGGATGAGCCAGCAGAAAGAAGTGCCCGTAGCGGATCAGGAGAAACTCCAGGTCGCCGCAATCAATCTCACCGCGTTGGCGGGCCAGCGTAAGCAGCGTCGGATTCACGAGGAACTCCTCGTAACGGTTCGACTCGGCCGCGCTGGCGTCACGAAGGCCCGGCCGCTGCTGCAACTCCAGGCTTCCGGATCGATATACGGCGACGTAGCGAATATTCTCGGATAGGCGAAACAACGTTGCGATAAAGCTGTCCATGTCATTTTCCATCATGGCCTCTCTTGGCGCCTGAGCTAATCTGCCGCCGACGCACAAAATTTGCTCTTAGCAAACGAAGCCATAATAGCCTATGTTCAGGCCTTCTCCGCGTAGCTTAATCACCCGACGCGACAGATAATCCTGGACCAGGCGGAAGCGAGCACGCGCCTGGTTTGCCAAATCCGAGCGCAGCACCTCACCCCGCAAATCGGAATCCCGCAGCATACCACTCGTCCCGAGGATATTGCCGTCCGGATAAAATTTCGGCCGTCCAGCCACCTTATCGTTCTATTCTCAACTCGACAATAAATCAGCGCATGACCCGTCACCTTTTCTGCTCAAACCGGTTTACAGAAAGGATGATGCACTAACTCACGACCTACTAGCGTCCTAATCAGAAAGTCGGGGGAACAAATGCAAAACAACTGGTACATGATCACACCCAGTCTGGCGTTATCGCTAATTCTCTGGGCACTGCTGGCGATTCTCGTCCTTTACGGCGCCCGCAAGCCATTCCACCAGGCAATTCAGGCACTGGCCCATGCGGTGCGTCATGGTCTTCGCGTGGCGGCCCACAGCCTGCAGCAGGCCGAGCAACGCCTGTCATTGCGCAATCGCGAGGTGTTGCTCGCCGCGGGTAGAGAGGCGAGTGAACGCATTGTCGAGCGCGAGTTCGATCGGGTCGATAGCGCCGTTCAACACGAGCTGGCTGAATACCATTCCTTGAAGCGCAAACTCAGCGAAGCGATCACTACTATTGAGGAAGATTACGTCAAGAGCGCTGAGGTGCCGCCCTCGCCACCCGGCTGGGGTAAGGCGGTTGAAGCCGTAGCCAATATTCCGGCCCGCAGCGAACCGATGGTGGGTGAGACCCTGGAAAATATCCACGCCTCGCTGGTCAAAGCGGAAAGCCGCGCGCTGGCAGCCTATCGTGACTCCAGCCGAGAGCGTCACAAACTGCTTAAACGGGCTCTGCCTTACTGGCGGCAGGCAACCGCCATGTTGAATCAAATGGATAAAAACGTTTCGGGCCTGCTGGATCGCACCAAGACGATCGACCGGCACATGGACAATTACGAGCAAACCGTGCGCGGCACCGACCAGGCCGTACGGACGTTATCCGCCTCGTCATTGACGCAGTTTTTCATTTCCGGCTTCGTACTGCTTATTGCAGTTGGCGGTTCATTCATCAACTTTAATCTTATTGCCCGCCCGATGGCCGAAATGGTCGGCGGGACCAATACGATTGGGGGCTGGCGGATCGCCGACATCGCCGCGCTGGTGATTATCCTGGTGGAAATCTCCATGGGCCTTTTTTTGATGGAGTCGCTGCGGATCACCCGCCTGTTCCCGGTCATCGGCGCCTTGAATGACCGTATTCGCACCCGCATGCTTTGGGTCGTATTCAGCATTCTGCTGTGCCTTGCCTGCGTGGAGGCCGGACTCGCCTTTATGCGCGAAGTGCTGATGCAGAATTCGCTGGCAACATCGGCTTTCTTGCGCGGGAGCGAAGGCACCTTTATTGCACCGGAACAGTCATGGATTACCACAGCGGCGCAAATGGGCATGAGCTTCATCCTTCCCTTCGCACTGACCTTCGTGGCTATTCCGCTGGAAACGTTTATCCATTCGGTGCGTTCAGTGCTGGGCATTGCCGCTGCTGCGGTGTTGCGCTTCCTGTCCGTAACGTTGCGCGTTACCGGTAACGTACTCCACGGCACAGCCAATCTGCTGATCAATGTTTACGACCTGGTCATCTTCCTGCCCTTGTGGATCGAAGATCTGGTGATTCGCAACTTCGGAAGAAAGCCGGCGGCACAAGAGTTATAAGCTATGCGTAATCTATTCAACCGACAGTCGCTTAAATTGGTGCTGGTGCTCGGTACCGGCTTGTTCACACTGACAGCATGTGGCGGCATTGGCCACACGCCGACGCGTGGCATATACATGCTGCTCGACACCTCGGGCACTTATACCAAGGAAATCGACAAAGCCCAGCAAATCATCAGCTATCTCCTGACCCGCCTGCAGCCGGGCGACTCGATGGCCGTGGCAAGAATTGATACAGGCAGTTTCAGCGAGAAGGACATCATCGCCAAGACCACTTTGGCGGACCGCCCGAGCGTAGCCGACAAGCAGAAGCGGCATTTCGTGAAGGAGATAAGAAAATTTGTCGATACCGTGCACTCTTCTGCCTACACGGACATTACCGGCGGCGTCCTCCAGGGCATCGGCTGGCTGAATGAAATCAATCCCGATCACAAGATCATA
>DASSNT010000024.1:0-7420 GCA_035701285.1 Gammaproteobacteria bacterium
GATCGGCCCGTCTGGGTCGCCGGCAGCACCCGCGAGGGCGAGGAGGCGAGTCTGCTGGAGGCATTCAAAGCGGTACGCCAGCGCGAGCCTGATTGCGCGCTGGTTCTTGCGCCGCGCCATCCCGAGCGGGCGACGGCGCTGGCGGTCATGGCGGAGGCGGCCGGGTTCGAAATTGATTTGTATTCGAAAAGCCGCGGTCGGCTCGACGCGACGATTCTGATTGTCGATGCCGTCGGCGAACTGATGAAGTTTTATGCGGCAGCCGATGTAGTCTTTGTCGGCGGGACGCTGGTCGACATCGGCGGTCACAACATTCTTGAGCCGGCGATGCTGGGCCGGCCGGTCGTCACCGGACCGCACCTGGTCAACTGGCGCGAGCTGGCCGGCGAGATGACGGCGGCCGGCGGGCTTACGGTGGTGACCGGCGCCGCCGATCTGGCGGAAGCGATTAACCGGCTGCTGGCGGACGGCGACGCCCGTGCGCGGGCGGGCGCGGCGGCGCAAGCCTGCGTGGAACAGAATCGCGGCGCGCTGACGCACGCCCTACAGTTGATCCAAGACGCAATGTAGGCCGGGATAAGCCCGCGCAGCGGGCGTTCCCGGCATGCCGCAGGCTTGCCGCCTTACTCGAGCTGACGTTTTATTTTTGCGGTGTCTTGACCGGATTTTCACCCGGCGCGACTTCCTCGGCCGTCAGATACTGATTGATCGCCGCGATATCTTTCGCCGTGAGCGTGCCGGCGGCCTGTTCCAGCAGCAGGCCGTCGATCAGGTACTGGTAGCGCGCCTGAGCATAATTGGTGCGCGCGGTCAGCAGGTTGTTGCGTGCGGTCAGCACGTCCACCGTCGTGCGTGTACCCACTTTCAGCCCGGCCTCGTTTGCCCGCAGCGCGGTTTCGGCCGAGATCACCGCTTCCTTCAGCGCCTTGACGCGTGAAATGCCGGTCAGTACGCCGAGAAAGGCGTCGCGGGTTTTCTGTTTGACCTGGCGCGCGATGATATGCGCCTGCGCTTCAGCAGCCACGTGGCGGTATTTCGCCTGCCGCGAGCGGGCGGCAATCGCGCCGCCTGAGTAGATCGGCAGGCTGAATTGCAACGCCAGGCTGTTGCCGGTGAACTGGCTGCCGCGGGGCCGCGGTATCCCGTTGAGGGTGCCGCTGTCATCTGAACTCGAATAGCCGTGCGACAAGCTCAGGCCCAGCGTCGGATAGCGGGCCGCCTGCTGAATATCCACTTCCTTCGCAGCAATCTTCGCATCCAGGCGAGAAGACACCAGATTCAGGTTTTCCTGTATCGCCTGGTCGATCCACGCTTGCGCGTTGGCGGGTTCGGGCCTTTCCAGCGGCAGGTCCGCGATCGGTTCCTGCAGATCGCCCACCTGGACGCCGGTGATCGCAATCAGTGCGTCTTCGGCATTGATCAGGGCCTGGCGTTCGGCGATCACCTGCGCGTGGGCCTGGTCATACGCCGCCTGCACTTCCTGCACATCGGTAATGGCGCTCAGGCCGACGTCGTACTTTTTCTTCGCCTGCTCAAGTTGTTTGGCCAGGGCCTTCTGATTCGCCTGCGCCGCGCGCAGCGTGTCCTTCGCGGACAGTACGTTGAAATAAGCCTGCGACAGCCGGACGATCAGGTCCTGTTCGGCAATCTGATAATTCACCTGCGCCTGCGCGACCTGTATTCCGGCCTGGCCCAATGAAACCCAGTCCTGCCAATTGAACAGCGGCTGGGTGAGTTGGATGTTGTACCGCTTGCTGGTGGAATCGGTTGAGGTTTCCGGCGTGACGAACGTGCCTTGTTCGAAGAACGAACTGCTGCCGTCGCCCTTCTGCTTCTGGTAACTGGCGTCGGCGCTCAGGTGCGGCAGCAACGCCGACATGGCCAGCGGCTTGTTCTGCTCGACCGCCTCGCGGGTCGCCGCCGCCTTTTGCAAGGTCGGGTCGTTTTGCCGCGCCAGCTGGTAAACGTCCATCAGGTCGGCGGCGTGCACGGTCGATACCGCCACCGCCGAACCGAGCATCGCGGCAATCAAGCCTCTAAGCATGTTGTCAGCCCCTGTATCTTTGGCTTTGTGTAGCCGTTAGTTGGTCAATATTGAAAGCGTAAAGTTCGTCAGCCCTGCCGCAGCGCCTGCGAAACGGGCAATCGGGCGGCACGAACGGCCGGGAACAATCCGCCGATCAGGCCGAGAACCAGCGCGAAGCCGATGCCGGCGCCGATCGCCGCCGGTGTCACGGCGAAGGCGAACGCGATTTGTCCGCCGTTGGTCGTGTTCATGCTGCTCGCCTGGTAGCCGTTGAACAGGAGCCAGGCGATCGCGCCGCCGAGGATGCCGCCCAGCAGCCCGAGCACCAGTGCCTCCACGACCACCGACAGCAGTACCGGCAGGCGGCCGAAGCCGAGGGCGCGCAAGGTGGCAATTTCGCGGCCGCGCACCGACACCATCGTGTACATCGTGTTCAGCGCGCCGAAGATGGCGGCAATGCCCATGACGCCGGCGATGATCGCGCCGGCAATCGAGATGAACTGGCTCAGGCCGTGCGCCTGCTCGGCGTAAAATGCGCTTTCGCGCTTGACCGTCACTGCCAGGCGCGGGTCGCTCGTCGCGGCGTTCGCGAATGCTTCGAACGCGGCCGGCGACGTCAGCTTGACGAAATCCGCCGAATACAGATTGGGCCGCTTGCGCGCGTCCTGCAACACCTCGACGTCGGTCCAGGCTTCGCTGCCGTAGACGCTCTGTCCGGCCGTAAAGACGCCGACGACCTGCCATTGTTTGCCGCGGTATTCGACGCTATCGCCGATGCCGAAGTCCTTGAAGCGCGCCGCCGCGGCCGCGCCGACCACGATTTCGTTCAGCCCCGGCTTGAACCAGCGGCCGTCGCTGAGCTTGACCGCCGGGCGCAGTTGGCGCGCAGCGGCCGTGACGCCGCGAAACACGACGCTGGCATCCTTGTCCGTCTGCTTGTAGCGCACGTCCAGCGTGCCGACCATTTCGGGCGCGGCAAGCGGGCCCTGCTGTGTATGAACTACGCCGGGCAGCGAAGCGATCGCGCGAATGTCGTCCGCGCTCAGCGAGCTGGTCGCCTCCGTATCGGCCTGGCTGCTCAGGACGACGGCGATGTCATCGGCGCCGCTTGCGCCAAAGGCGGCGCTGAACCCCGCGCTGATCGACAATGCCGCGACCAGCACGGCGACGACGGCCGCAAAACCCAGCACCGCGCCCAGTGCCACGCTGGTGCGCGAGCCGAGGTTGCGAAGATTGAGCGAGATAACCTTGAGGCTTTGCATTATCGGCTCCCCAAGGCGGTTGCCACCCGCAGCCGCACCGCGCGTACGCTTGGCGACAATGCTGCGATCAGGCTCAGCAACACGATCAGCGCGACGCCGACGCCGAATACAGCGGGCGAGAAATACAGTCCCGGTACAGTCTTCGAGAAAGCCGGGCCGAGCAGAAGGGTGGCGCCCCAGGCGCAGCCGAGGCCGATCAGCCCACCGGCCGCGGTCAGCAGCAGGGACTCGCCGGTCACCAGTCCGACCAGTTGCACACGCGAAAAGCCCAGTGCGCGCATTGCCGCCAGCTCGGCGATGCGCTCGCGCACACTTTGCGCCATCGTGTTGGCCGTCACGATCAGCATGCCGGTCAGTGCCGCGAGCGCGATGGCAATGGCGATCGCGCCGATATCGCCGAAGCGGGAAATCACCCCCTGTACCATCGCCTGCATCGGCGACGTGGTGGTCGGCACCGGCGAATTGGCCAGTATCGTGCTGATGCGTTCGGCGACGGCGCTGGTCTGATCAGGGTCGGCAGCGCGTTCGATGAACGCAATTGCCGAGTCGTCGCCGGTCCAGGCGCTCAGGTAGTCGAAATGGATGTACAGCTGGCCGAAGCCGACATGAATCTTGCCGCTGTGGGTGTCCTGGATACCGTCGATGTTGACCTCCAGCACCTTGTCCGGCTGCTTGTACGACAGCAGCGGGATGCGGTCGCCAAGTTTCCAGCCGTAGCGCTTGGCCACGTCGTCGAGGACGATCGCGCCGATGCGATCATGCAGCCATTTCTGGCGCTGGTCTTCGGGAACCTGCAAATCCGGAAACATCCGGAACAGCTTCTCAGCCTCAACAGCGCCGATGCCGACGCTCTTCTTTTTGGACTGATAATAAAATCCGCCGCCGCCGATACGCATGACCTCGGCCACGCCGGCGACCGCGGCGATGCGGTCGCCGTAGCTTTGCGGCATGCCGTGATCGCCGCCCAACTTGGGGAGCGTGAATATCATGTCCGCGCCCGGCAAGGTCGCGCCGGTGACGAAACCCTGGCGCACCGCCATCAAAAAACCGAACAGCAGGAACGTGCACAGCACCGATAGCAGCGTGAACACCGTGCGGGTCTTTTTGCGCGTGAGGTTGCGCCAGATGAGCGGCAGGAATTTCACTGCTTATGCTTCCCGCAGCGCCTTGGTAATCGGCAGCCGGGCGGCGCGAATAGCCGGGAACAGCCCGCCGAAGAAGCCCATAACGAGCGCGAAGACGATACCGCCGATGAGCAGGCCCGGCGTCACCGCGAACTGAAAGGCGACTTGCTGCAGGCCGCCCGCCAGTGTGCCGGCCTGATAGCCGTTGAACACTGCATAGGCGATGCCGCCGCCGAGAATCCCGCCGACGAGCGCGAACGTCAGCGCTTCGAGCAGCGTCGCGGCCAGTACCGGCGAGCGCCGGTAGCCCACCGCCCGCAATGTCGCCATTTCGCCCAATCGGGCTGCCAGATTGGTGTACAGCAGGTTGATCGCACCGATCACCGCGCCCAGTGCCATCAGGATGCCGATCGCGATGCCGACGACGGAAATCACGCCGGTGACGCCTTGCGCGAGTTTTTCGTAATACGCCTTTTCCGTTTTCACCTGCACGTTCAGGCGCGGGTCTTTCTTGGCCGCGGCTTCAAATTTCTCAAACGCGGCCGGCGAAGTCAGTTTGACCCACGCGTCGGAGTACCCGGTGCCCATGTGCCTCGCGTCCTGCAGGCGACGCGCGTCGGTCCAGATTTCGGACTCGCGCAGATTGCCGCCGGCGGCAAAGACCCCGACGACCTGCCAGTCTCCCTTGTCGACTCGGACGGTGTCGCCGACTTCCAGGTTCTGGTATTCGCGCGCGGCCTGGCGGCCGACGATCACTTCGTTGACGCCGGTTTTGAACATGCGTCCGGCGACAATGTGGACTTTGTCGTGCACCTTGAACGCAGCGGCCGTGACGCCGCGCAGCACCACGTTGCTGTCGATGCCGCTACCGCGCTTGGGGACGATGACGGTGGTCAGGGCTTCCGGCGAAATCAGCGGCCCGTCGGCGCTTTCGACGACACCGGGCTGCGAGGCGATGGCCCGCACCGAAGCCTCATCCAGATTGCTGCCCGATTCGGAAAATGCGCCATTCGACAGCACCATCGCGACATCAGTGGCGTCGGCGCGGCTGAAAGCCTGGCCGAGCCCCTCGCCGATCGACAGCACTGACACCAGCACCAGCACCACGGCGAAGAAGCCGACGATCACGATTGCGGGAAGAAAAGGGCGGCTGACAGCGTTGCGCATATTCAGCCCGAACAGGGTCAATGTCTCGTGCAGCATCTCAGGTCCTCCCCAGCGCTTCGCGAATCGACAGCCGCCACAGTTGCCCGGCGGGCGCGGCCGCGGCCAGCAGGCCAAAGATAATCATCAGGGCCACGGCGATCGCCACCGCGATGCCGGTCAGGTCCATTGATTGGGGCACGCTGTCGAGCGTGGTCTGCAACGCATCGAGAAGCGCGGCGGCGAGGCCGGTACCGATCAACCCGCCGATCAGGCAGGTCAGCAGCGATTCGCCCACGACCATGCGAAGCAGCGAGCCGCGGGTGAAGCCGAGCGCGCGCAACGCGGCGAATTCCGACCGCCGTTCACGCGCTGACTGAAACATGATGGCGCCGACGACCAGTAGCATCGAGAAAAACACGGCGATGGCGACATCGACGATAATCCCGCCGATGTTGCCGGCCTGACGGATGGCGTTGTGCACCACCGCTTGTGTCGTCGACGTGCTGGTTTGCGGCGCGGCATTTTCAAACAGGCTGTCGATGGCAGTGGCGACCTGTGTCGCCCTGCCCGGATCGGCCGGTAGTTCAAAAAACAGCGCGACGGTATCGGTGCCGGTGGCGCGCGCGGTGTTCAGATAGTCGTAGTGGACCATCACCTGCCGGACCTTCGAGTCCGGCTGCTCGCTGTTCTTCATCACGCCGTCGATGACCACTTCCCAGGTGGTGCTGCCATCGTTCTTTTTCATCGTCGACATCACCGGCACGCGCTGGCCGATTTTCAAGCCGAACGTGTTCAGCACCGCCGGCGTTACCAGCGCGCCGTCGCGATCCTTGCGCCATCTTGCCATCTGGTCCGGAGGAACCGTAATCTCCGGAAACGCATCGAAGATGCTCGCGGCGGGCGCTGCCAGGACGGCAAAAGCATTCTCACGCTTCTGATACCAACCGAGCATCATTGTGGCGTAACTGACTGTTTCAACGCCCCGCACCTGCGCAATGCGCTGCGCGTAGGCAACCGGCAAGGGCGCACCGCGGCTCACCTTGTTGACGGTCATTAAGCGCGACTGTGCGGCGTTGCCGAGGTCGGGGCTGAAGACCTGCCGCGCGGCCATCAGCATGCCGAACAGCAAAAACGCGATCAGCACCGACAGCAGTGTCAGCGCGAGCCGGCCTTTCCTGCGGGTGAAGTTGGTCCAGATCAAGCCAAGCATTTTTGTTCCTCCCAGCGAAGACTCCCCCTCCAGAGAGAGGTCAGGCTTCTGGTTCTTCGCTCAGTACGCCCTTGTTCATGAACAGAGTGCGCTTGGCGCAGGCGGCGGCGTGCGGGTCGTGGGTGACCATCACGATGGTCTTGCCATGCTCGGCGTTGAGCACCTGCAGCAGCTCCAGGATTTCGTCACCGGACTTGCGGTCGAGGTCGCCGGTCGGCTCGTCGCAGAGCAGGATGGTCGGGTCGGTGACGATCGCGCGGGCGATGCCAACCCGCTGCTCCTGACCGCCGGACAGTTCGCTCGGCTTGTGCTTGCCGCGCTCGTGCAGGCCGACCAGCGACAGCGCCGCGGCCACGCGCTTCTTGCGCTCGGCACGTGACAGGTTGGTCAGCAGTAGCGGAAGCTCGACGTTGCGTTCGGCGTTCAGCACCGGCAGCAGGTGGTAGAGCTGGAAGACAAAGCCGACATGCCTGGCCCGCCATTTCGCCAGGGCGCTGTCGGAAAGCTGGTGAATCGGCTGGCCGTCGATGATGACCTGTCCATTGGTGGGCTTGTCGAGGCCGCCGAGCAGGTTCATCAATGTGGTCTTGCCGGAACCGGACGGGCCCATCAGCGCGAGAAAATCGCCGCGCGGCACGTCGAGGTCGAGTTT
>DASSNT010000025.1:0-20957 GCA_035701285.1 Gammaproteobacteria bacterium
TCGGTCGCCTGCATCTTCTCGCGGCTGAAGTCGTCGATGTCCAGACCCTGCACGATCTTGTACTCGCCGTTGCTGCAGGTGACCGGGTATGAATAAATGACGCCCGGCTCCACGCCATAGCTGCCGTCGCTCGCCACCCCCATGCTGGTCCAGTCGCCGTCCGGCGTGCCCAGCGCCCACGTGCGCATGTGGTCGATCGCGGCGGAAGCCGCCGAGGCCGCCGACGAGGCACCGCGCGCCTCGATGATCGCCGCGCCGCGCTTCTGCACGGTGCCGATAAAGGTGTCGCGGAACCAACCCTGATCCACCGTGTCCGTCGCCGGCTTGCCGTCGATCTCGGCGTGATGGATATCGGGGTACTGCGTCGAGGAATGATTGCCCCAGATGATCATCTTCTTGATGTCCGTCACGTGCTTGCCGGTCTTCTCAGCCAATTGTGCCAGCGCCCGGTTATGGTCGAGGCGGGTCATCGCCGTGAACTGATGATCGCCCAGGTCCGGCGCATTGCTGCGCGCGATCAGCGCATTGGTGTTGGCCGGATTACCCACCACCAGCACCCGCACGTCGCGGCTCGCGTGATCGTTCAGCGCCTTGCCCTGCGGGCCGAAAATCTTCGCATTCTGCTGCAGCAGATCCTTGCGCTCCATGCCTGCGCCGCGCGGCTTGGCGCCGACCAGCAACGCATAATCCGCATCCTTGAATGCAGTCTCCGCCTGGTCCGTGGCGACAGCGTCAATCAGCAGCGGGAAGGCGCAATCCTTCACCTCCATGACCACGCCCTTCAGCGCATCGAGCGCCGGCGGAATTTCCAGCAACTGCAGGATCACCGGCTGATCGGGGCCGAGCATGTCGCCGGCGGCGATGCGGAATACCAGTGCGTAGCCGATGTTGCCGGCGGCGCCGGTGATTGCGATGCGGACGGGGTCTTTCATGGCGGGCTCCAGAAGGTTCTTCTTGGGGGAAAAGGGCAATTTTAACATCTGGCGCGGCATTCTTCGGCGCAAAAAATATCGTCACCCCCTATTGCAATCCCGAAATTTGCTGTTATAGTTACCTACAACACCGGCACAAACTCCGGTGCGGCGGCGCAAAATCAGCGGCCGCAACATTGGTTCAGGAGATAAAGCCATGGAAACGTACAGTTTTTACAGAACGGCCCTCGCCGTCGCGCTGATCGTCTGCGCCGACTTGTTCTCGGCCTCGACCGCCGCCGCGGCAACACCGGCAGCCCCCGCGCTCACCGATTCCATCCACGCGCAAACGCAAGCCGCGGTAGCCCGCATTGAAGCGGACCAGCACCGCGCGCTGCACCGCCAGGCGACCGCCACGCTTGCAGTGACGCCGCCGCGGACGGCGGAAGCCTGGAAGGTAACGGTAACCCGGTTGCCGCGCGCCATCGAACCGCCCGTGCTGGATATGGTGCAATCAGTCGCTCAGAATGCGACCTTGCACTGGCTTCCGGAAGTCTCACTGTGGACCCTTCTGCCGAGCGATCTGCCTCGGCAATGAAGGCCTTCCGGACTCACAAAAGGCAGCCTGCCCATGGACCCGAACTGGAATGACAATCAACCGATATACCGGCAACTCAGGGACCGGGTTGTGGCGATGATATTGGAAGACGCGCTGAGCGAAGGCGACGCCCTGCCCTCGGTGCGCACGGTCGCGGCCGAATATCAGCTCAACCCGCTGACGGTGCTCAAGGGCTACCAGGAGCTGGTTGACGAGGACCTGGTCGAGAAGCGCCGCGGCCTCGGCATGTTCGTTCGTGAAGGCGCGCGCAAGCGCCTGCTGAAAGCCGAACGCGAGCAGTTTCTGAACCAGGAATGGCCGGACATCGTTGCCCGCATCGGCCGGCTGGAACTGGACTGGCACGAGTTGTTGAAGAACATCGACACTGGCGCAGGAGACAAGCAATGACGACGCTTATCAAGGCGCGCAACCTGGGCAAGGCCTACGGCAGCACGGTGGCGCTCGACGGGGTGAACTTCACCATCGACAGTGGCGCGATCGTCGGCCTGATCGGCCCCAACGGCGCCGGCAAGACGACCGCGCTCAAGGCCATACTCGGCCTGACGCGCTACACGGGGGAACTCGAGGTGCTCGGCCGCAATCCGCGACGCGAGCGCACCGAGCTGATGCGCGACGTCTGCTTCGTCGCCGACGTCGCGATCCTGCCGCGCTGGCTCAAGGTGGCCAATGCAATCGACTTCGTCGAGGGGGTGCATCCGAATTTCCGGCGTCAGAAAGCGGAAGAATTCCTTAAGCGCACCAGGATCCGGCCGGATCGCAAGGTCGGACAACTCTCGAAAGGCATGGTCGCGCAGCTGCATCTGGCGCTGGTAATGGCGATCGACGCGAAGCTGCTGGTGCTCGACGAGCCCACGCTGGGACTCGACATTCTCTACCGCAAGCAGTTCTATTCGAGCCTGCTGAACGAGTATTTCGACGAGCAGCGCACGATCATCGTCACGACGCACCAGGTCGAGGAGCTGGAACGCATCCTGACGCACCTGATGTTCATCAACGACGGCCGGGTGGTGCTCGACGAGACGATGGACGCGATCGGCGACAAGTTCACCGAGCTGCTCGCCGGACCGGAGCACGTCGACGAGATTCGCGCGCTGGGGCCGATCCACGAGCACGAAGTGTTCGGCAAGCACCTGTTCCTGTTCGAGGGCGCCAGCCGTGAGCGGCTGCAACAGTACGGCGAGCTGCACAGCCCGAGCGTGGCTGACCTGTTCGTCGCCAAAATCGGGGAGGGCCGGCAATGAATACCTTCAATTGGCTCGTTAAACGCGAACTGTGGGAGAACCGCTCGTTCTGGCTGGTGCCGCTGGCGATGACGGTGCTGGTGGTGCTCGCCTATATTGCCGGCATTGTGGCCATCTGGGTTCACGGCGTCCACATCACGATCGACGGCCACTCCGGCGCGAGCCTGGCAGCCATGGCCGCGACCCACGCGGAAGACGTCCACGAGGGCCTGACCCTCTTCTACATATCGCTGACGACATTGTTCAACTTCGTACTGATCATCATGGTGATCCGTTACCTGCTGCAATGCCTGTACGACGACCGCCGCGACCGCAGCATCCTGTTCTGGCAGTCGCTGCCGATCTCGGACACCACTACGGTGCTGTCAAAGCTGTTCGTGGTGATGGTGGTCGCGCCGCTGGCCACGTTTGCCCTGCTGCTGGTGGTGCAACTGGTCGGCGCCGGCGCGGTGTCAGCAGTCGCCGGCTATGTCGGCGTTCCCGCCGGCATGGTCTGGACGCAAAGCGATCTGGGCGGCATCTGGGCCTACCTGGTGGTCGGCTTCCTGGTGCAGTCGCTGTGGTACCTGCCGTTCTACGGCTGGCTGATGATGGCGTCGGCCTGGGCGCGGCGCGCGCCGGTGCTGTGGGCGGCGGTCCCGGTGCTGGTCGCCGGCATCGTCGAAGGCATCGTGTTCCAGACCAACCGCTTCCTGACCGTGATCGGACACCACGCCATCAGCATGGTGCCGGGCATCGGCTCGAACATCCGCGTGAATGGCAAGGCCCCGGATTTCGACGCGGCCGGCGTGCACGGCTTTGCGATGCACACCCTCGCGGCGACGCTCGGCAGCGCCAGCATGTGGATAGGCGTCGGCATCGGCATCGTGTTCGTCGCCGCTGCCATCATGATCCGCCGCTATCGCGCCGAAGACTATTAAACCCGATGATGAAAAGGAAGATTATGAAATCGAAGCAAGTCATCCGCGCCGGATTGCCTGTCGCTTGCGCCGCCGCCCTGCTGTTGCCGCTCGGCGGCTGCGTTCTCGCCATCGGTGGCAACGGCGACTCGGGGCCCGAGACCTACACGGCCGGCGAATGGATTCAGAAACAGGCCCGGGCCAGCAATCAGGAACGCGCGCTGGCCTCCCGTGTCGCCGAAGCACTGGCGGACGATCCATTGTTGAATGAGGCCGACATCGAATTTCGCGTCAACGGCAACATCGTGACGCTGAGCGGAACGATTTACAGCCTTGCCACTTACCAGCACGCAATCGAAGTGGTGCGCAAAGTCGATGGCGTGGATACCGTCACGTCGCGCATTGAGCTGAACGTGACGCGATAACAAAAAAGCCCGCCCGCGGGGGGCGCGGGCGGGCTACAGATTAATGAAGCGTTTTGCCGAACTCGTTGATCTGTTTCTCGGCCATTTCCTTCGAGTAGCCGTACTTCTCCTGCAGCTTGCCTGACAGGCGCTCGCGGTTGCCGGCAATCTGGTCCCACTCGTCGTCGGTCAGCTTGCCCCACTTCTGGCGAGCCTGGCCTTTGAACTGCTTCCAGTTGCCTTCAATTCTGTCCCATTCCATGGTTGCCTCCTTGCGCTGATGCATATGTCTAATGTAGCCGAATCGTCCGGCCCGAACGTCGACTTACCCCGCATTATTGCAGATCAATCGGAAGAAGCTTGCGTCCAGCGTGCGGTATCGAGGATCTGGTCGATTTTCGCGGCCAGCCTTTGCAGCGCCGCCGGCGCGCCCTGGCAGCCGTAGTCGTAATGGATAACCTTGGTTCGCGCGTCGCGGGTCACGCCGATCACCACTCCCGGCTTGCCCGGCTCGATTGTCTCGCAGCCGGTGCCGCCCGGACCGTTATGGTAGACATCCTTGACCGAAAAGAATTTGGCCTGCTGGACCACGCGGTACAACGCCGTCAACTGGCCGACGGTCACCGGCGCCGTCCGCGTGCCGGTCACCGCGACGTTCTTGCCGCCGGCGTACTCGATCCCGCCGGAGCCCTTCGCCAGCACTGCATACACCGGGCAGTCGCCGATACACGGCTTGCGGTGTAAAAAGACCTGGAGATGCTGCAGCGCGCTGGCCGGAATCGGTTTCGGCTGCGGTTGCGAAGGCTGTTGCGGCGGGCGCGTCAGCGCCCAGTAGAAACCGCCCATCACCAGGATGACACCAGCGAGAATCGCGATTAAATAAAGTGTGCTGCGTGGCATGGCGGTTTATTGCGCGCGAGCCAGATCCGCCTGCGCCTGGCGGCGCAGCTCGCCGGCGTGCCCGCGAATCGCGGCGGCCTCGCCCGGCTCCAGTTGGACCGGCCGTCCGTTGATGACCTTAACCGCGCGCACCAGCTTGCCGTTGCCGCCGTAAGCGAGCTGAATGTCGATCTCCGCCGGTTGCGGGTTCAGGATGTCCGGGCTGCCGGCACTGCCCTGGCCGCGAAAGTAGAACAGCTTGCCGTCGCGATAGTAGTACTTGTTGACGGCATAGCCCTGGGTGCGTTCGCCCCCGGCGGTCTCGACGATGTACACCGGCTTCGGCCCGTCGAAATACGCCTGGTAGGTCGATGTCGTCTGCTCGTTTTGCCACTGGCCAACGATTTTGCGGTATTGATCCAGGCGGGCCTCGATCAAGCCGACCTGAGCCTGGATCGTCTCCGCTCCCGCCGGCTGCGGTTGCCCGCGGGGCGGCTGTGCGGCGCACGCGGCCAGCAGTGCGGCCGCCAGAGCGGTAACCAGGGCTGAATAACGGATCATGTGCGCATGATACCGCAGAAGACTCTGATTGCCCCTCATCCATACCCTCTTCCCGAGCGGGGAGAGGGTATGGAGGACGCATTTCACCTGTTAGTGCCAGGGTGGAAGTATTCCGCCGGCAGCGGCTTGTCGTCGAAGATCGCCTTCATGTAGCGGTCGCGCAGCAGCGTCTGGCGGCTGACCATCGGCATCTTCCTGCCGGCGATGAACACCTGGTCCGCGAATGTCGTCACCTCCAGCGGATCGCCGTTCCAGATCACCACGTCGGCCACCTTGCCGGGCGCCAGCGTCCCGACACGGTCGGCCACGCCGTAAATCTTCGCCGGATTGAGCATGATCGCCTTGAGCGCGTCGATCCACGGCAGCCCGTAGGCGACCGCGTTACCGGCCGCCTGGGTGACGTTGCGGGCATTGTGGGTATCGCCGGTCGCAAACGCGATCAGCACCCCCGCCTGTTGCAGCCGCGCCGCATTGTGCAGCGTCGCACCCAGCGATTCGAACCGCGACGGCAGATCCTGAAGCGGGTCGAGCAGCACCGGCACGTGCGCGGCGGCCAGCTTGTCCGCCACCATCCACGCCTCGGCGCCGCCGGACACGATCAGGTGCAGGCCATATTCCTGCGCCAGATGCAGCGCGGCTTCGATATCGCTCGCCCGGTTCACCTCGACCACCAGCGGCTCACGGCCTTCGACAACCGGGATCAGCGCTGCCAGATCGAGACGCGACAGCGCGTAATCCCGGCGCTGATTTTCCGCGTAGTCGTCGCGGTGGCTGGCGTAATCGCGGGCGTCCTGCAGCGCTTCGGCGAGCTTCAGCAGCGCGGCGGCGCGTGAACCGCCGGCATGACGTGCGCCAGCCTCGCCCAGCAGCGCGAACATCGCCGCCGGGTTCTTGTGGATAAAGCCTGTCGTCGAGCCGAGGTCGATCACCGCGCCGCGACCAGTGATAACGTGCTTCTCGCTGCTGCCATCGGGGGCCACCACCGCGCGGGTCACGCCGGCGATGCGGTTCACCGGGATCAGTACGGAACGCGGGTTGATCGCGGAAGCGACATCGAAAGCCGCGCTGAAATACGTGTTCTGCGAGGCATCGCGCGTGGATTCGACGGCCGAAACTTCAACCACGCCGAACTGGCTTTGCGGATCAAAGATGCCGGGCGTCACGATCTTGCCGGTCGCGTCGATGCGCTCGGCGTCGGCTGGAATTGAAACATCGGCACCGACAGCGGCAATCCTGCCGTCCTTGATCAAGACGGTGCCATGCTCGATCTTCCCCGCCGGTCCAAGCGTATAGATCGTCCCGCCGGTGATCGCGTAAGTCTGCGCGTGAGCCGCGGCGGCGAAAGTCATGAACGCCGCGGCGATGGCAATAGCGAATGGTTTCATGATTTTTCTCCAATGAACTGCCCGAGCATGAAGTCGGACGTCGCCTGGCGTTGCGGATTGTCGCGGTCGTAAACCACCGCACCGTCGATAAAGACCTTTTCGGCCTTGGTATAGACGCTGAAGGGGTCACCGCTCCAGATCACCACGTCGGCGTTCTTGCCCTTCTCCAGCGAACCGATCCGGTCCGCCAGCCCGAGAACCTTCGCCGGGTTAAGCGTCATCCACATCACCGCGTGCGACTTGCTGATGTCCAGCCCGGCTCGGCGACCGGCCGCCCAGGCCTTGGCGACTTCCTGGTTCAGCCGCTGAATGCCGTTGGCGTCGTCGGAGTGAATTGCGGCGCAGGCGCCGGCCGCGTCGACCATTGCGATGTTGGCCCGAATCGCGTCCCAGGCCTCCATCTTGAAGCCCCACCAGTCGGCCCACATCGCGGCGCAGGTGTCGGTTTTCGCGAGCAACTTCGGAATCTGGTAGGCCTCGACGGTGTGGTGGAACGCGGCGATCTTGAAACCGAACTCCTGCGACACGTCGAGCAGCGCCGCCATCTCGTCGGAGCGGTAGCAGTGCATCTGCACGTTGATCTGCCCGGTCAGGATTTCCGCCAGCGTTTCCATCTTCAAGTCGCGCGCCGGCGGCGTGCCCGCTTCGTCGCGGCCTTTTTCCTTCACCTTCTGTTCCCACGCCTGCCATTGGCGATGGTAAGCCTGCGCATCGGCAAATGCCTGCCGATAACCAGCCACGTTGCCCATCAGCGTCGACGGGAACTGGCCGCGGTTGCCGTACACGCGCATCGGGTTCTCGCCGCACGCCATCTTCACGCCGTAGGGCGCATCGGGAAACTTCATCGCCTGCACCGTGCTGGCCGGCACGTTTTTCAGCACCACCGTCCGGCCGCCGATCAGATTGCCGGAGCCGGGCAGGATGGCCAGCGTGGTGACGCCGCCGGCGCGCGCGTAGTTGAAGCCCGGATCCTGCGGCCAGACCGAGTTCTCCGCGCGCACCTGGGCGGTGTTCGGGCTGGTCATTTCGTTGCCGTTGGCGGTCGAGGCGACTGACGGCGATGGATATACCCCCAGATGCGAATGCACGTCGATGATGCCGGGCGTCACGAACTTGCCGCTGGCGTCGATGACCACCGCGTTTGCCGGCGTCTCGACATGCTTGCCGACCGCGGCGATTCTGCCGTCGCGCAGCAGAATGGCGCCGTCGTCGATACGCGCGCCGGTGCCGGTGTAGATCGTAGCGTGCTCAATCAGCGTCGGCTGCGACGGCAGCGGCTGGTAGGTGGACGGGAACGGGTCCGGCGGGAATTCGGTGGCATGCGGCGGAGCGGCCGCTTCGGCGAGCGCGTTCGCGGAGAGCATTAGCAGCGCGGCGGCGGCTGATGTCAGCAGGCGGGTTGGGTTCATTGCGGCTCCTGGTGTTTTCGTGGGGGCCGTCCGTGGCCGCGGTCTTTTGGTGCGACAGTTTTTAGGATGGCTAGTTCCGGTTGGGTTTTGTGCCGCCTTCGGCGGGTTGAATTGGGTGCCGGGTTCCGGCCCGGCAGCCGGCCTACTTTTGTTTTGGCAAAAGTAGGCAAAACCATGCTCCGGCGCTCAGGTCCCAAGCACATCCTGTGCTTGGGACTGCCCGAAGAAGGGGCGAAAAAAGGGGGCCGGAACAGAACTCAGCCATCCATGGCTTCGGACACTGTTCCTTGTTTCCCCCTTTTTTCGCCCCTTCTTCGGCTTCGCTCATGTCGCGGGAGAAGAGGCCGGCCGTCGTGGCCGGCTAAGAGAGAAGAACAGGATTCGCTTTGCTCTCCTGTGGGATGGCTCTTTAGCCACGATTCAGTGCCTCCTGCACTGCTTGCCATTTTTCCAGTTTTTGCGCCCGTGTCAGTGCCGCGTTGGCCGGGCTGGTGGACGGCATCACCTGGTAGTTGAGCTGCTGCAATTGCACCGGCAGCTCGGGCAGCACCAGCCGCTCGTAGAGCGCGGCGGCGGTCTTGCCGTTGAAGAACACCGCCCCGATCCCGGGGCTGAATTGGAATAGTGCGGCGAAGTCGTTCGCGACTACCGATTCTTTGGCGATGCTGGAGTCGAGGCTGCCGGGTCGGTGACAGCGTCGGGCGACATCCCACAAGGCCACGCCGTGGCGGCGCAGCCGGGCCAGGCGCCTGCCGTAGGGCAGGTCCCGGCCGGCGCCGAACAACGCGTCCATGATCGGCCAGAAGCTGTTGCGCGGGTGGGCGTAGTACTGCTGCTGGCGCAGCGACTCGACGCCCGGCATCGAGCCCAGAATCAGGACCTTTGCGCGGGTATTGGCGGAGCAGTCGAAGCTTTCTACGAACATGCGGTATCGATCGAGTAGCAAATCCCCATATCCCGGGCTATGATCAAGTCAGACATGGAACGAGGACGATGTCATGGCAACCGTGAAACAGGTTCTGCGTGGCAAGGATAGCGAAGTCTTTACGATCTCTTCCGGCGCGACGGTGTACGAGGCGCTGGAGCTGCTGGCGGCGGAAGACATCGGCGCATTGCCCGTTGTCGATAACGGCCGGCTGGTGGGTATTTTCTCGGAACGCGACTATGCTCGCAAAGTCATCCTCAAGGGCAAGTCCTCCCGCGATACCGCCGTCGACGCGCTGATGACGACGGAAGTGTATTCGGTCGACCCCGATACCACCATCGAAGACTGCATGGCGTTGATGACGCACCGGCGCGTGCGTCACCTGCCGGTGCTCGATGAGCGGCGGCTGGTCGGCATCGTCAGTATCGGCGACGTGGTGAAGAACATCATCGCGGAGCAGCGCGGGCAAATCCGGGAACTGCGGGATTACGTGGCCGGCAATATTTACTGATCGCGCCGCCGCGTCAGAATCCCGATAAGGAAATTGATCTGCCACGCGTTCGCGGCGGCATAGCGAACGAGCGGCCAGAACCGGCCGCGGTGCGTATTGAACCATGCCGCCGCAATCGCGCCCATATCCAGCCGCCCGTCCGGCCGGCGTCGCTTGTATAGCGCGGGTGCCTGTTCCAGAAACGCGCGGTTCCCTGTCTCACGTGCGGCCATGATCAGCGCCATGAAGGCATAAACGCGCCGCGCGCCGAGTGACTCGAAGCGGCGGGCCGATGTCATCAGACGCCCCGGCAGTGTGACCCAGCGACCTGAAGAGAACACCCGCTCGGCCAGGTCCTGATCCTCCAGAAACGACCTGCTTTCATCGAAGCCGCCCAGCGATTCGAAAAAAGCGCGCGGCAGCAGCATGCCCTGGTCGCCGTTGATCGTGCCGCGCCGGTTGAGCGCAGTTTTTTCTTCCATGTAACGGAACAGCAGCGCATGCCCCGTCTGTCGGCGCTCAAAACGCAGCGCAAAATGGCCGGCAACGCGATCGTGCTCGAATTCCGCCTGCGCGGCTTTCAACGCCGCGACCGCGTCGGCCAGCAGCCGCGGTTCATCGAGCTGCGTGTCCGCATGCAGAAACAGCAGCAGCGCGCCGCGGGCCACACGGGCCGCAGCGTTCATTTGCGCGCCGCGCCCGCGCGCGCTCGTCACCACGCGCACAGCGGGGGCCAGCGCCTCCATCGAGCCGTCGGTGGAGCCGCCATCCGCAATCACGATATCCAGCACGACGTCCCGTTGCGCCTGCAATTGCATCAGCAGGCGCGGCAGATGCGCCGCTTCGTTCAATACGGGTATGCAGACGGATACAATAGCGGTTTCCTTCGGGTCGAACCCGTTCATGACTGATCCAGTTTATCTGCTGCTGCTGTTCGCGGCCGGCGTCGCCGCCGGCGTGATCAATATTTCCGCCGGCGGCGGATCGATGCTGACGGTGCCGGTGATGATTTTCCTCGGCATCGACCCGCTGGTAGCGAACGGCACCAACCGCTTCGGCATTATCGTGCAGAACACCGTGGCGATCGACGGTTTCCGCCGCCGCGGGTTCAATTATTTCGGCACCAGCTTCAAGCTCGGCCTGTGGGCGTTGCCCGGGGCGCTGATCGGCGCGTGGCTTGCCGCGCATATCGATGCCGACCTGTTCCAGCGGATCCTGTCCATCGTGCTGCTGATCAGTGCGTTGAGCCTGCTGGTGCCGGCAAAGCATGACGTCGACGACCACCGGCCGCCGCGCTGGCTGCTGGCCGGCCCCGCGCTGTTCGCCATCGGCCTGTATGGCGGCTTCGTGCAGGTGGGCGTGGGCTTTCTGCTGATGCTGGGCCTCAGGCACCTGCTGCACCTCGACCTGCTGCGCGTCAATGTCCACAAGGTATTTATCGTAATCGTCTACACGGTGCCCGCGCTGGCCATCTACGCGGCCATGGACCAGGTCGATTGGGCGGCCGGCGTCGTGCTGGCGGCGGGCAACGCGCTGGGCGCCTGGTTCGGCATAAAAATCGCCATGCGCGGCGGTGAACGCCTGATCCGCGTGGTGGTGGCCGTCGCGGTCATTGCCATGGGAATCAGGCTGCTGCTGGCGCACTGAATGCTGTCACGCATGGCTCTGATTCGTCGAGCTTCCCTGCTATAGTCCGCTTAACGCAACTCGAATAATCGGAGAAAGCCATGGCGGCTGTCTTCTGGGCCATCATCGCCGTTGGCGGCGCGGTTATTCTCGCCTACCGCCGCGCCAGTCTGGTCGTTGCGACGCTGTCCGCGGCGGCGCTGATCATCGTCTACACCTTCGTCGGCGATTCCGGTTGGCTGAAGCTGTTCTGGTGGGCGCTGTTCATTTGCGTGGCTGCGCTGCTCAATTCTGAAGAGCTGCGCCGCCGCTGGCTGACGGAGCCGCTGTTCGACCTGTTCCGCAAGGTCATGCCGGAAGTGTCGGAG
This sequence comes from Gammaproteobacteria bacterium, assembly GCA_035701285.1. GTDB lineage: Bacteria > Pseudomonadota > Gammaproteobacteria > Natronospirales > DASSBR01 > DASSBR01. The sequence continues at coordinate 11,718 of DASSNT010000025.1, forward strand.
ACCGAGCGCGCGGCGCTGGAATCGGGCAGCGTCTGGTGGGACGGCGAACTGTTCAGCGGCCGGCCCGACTGGGACCGGCTGCTGTCGACGCCGGCGCCGGCGGTGAGCCCGGAGGAACAGGCGTTTATCGACGGCCCGACCGAGGAGCTGTGCGCGATGCTCGACGAGTGGAAAATCACTCACGAGCTGGGCGATCTGCCGCCGGAAGTCTGGGCGTTCATCAAGGCGCGCGGCTTCTTCTCGATGATTATCTCCAAGGATTACGGCGGCCTCGATTTTTCCGCTGTGGCCGTCTCCCAGGTGCTGACGAAGATTGCCACCCGCAGTCCGACCGCGGCGTCTATTGTTTCGGTGCCGAATTCGCTCGGGCCTGCCGAGCTGCTGTTGCGCTACGGCACCGAGGAGCAGAAGGACCAATACCTGCCGGCGCTGGCCCGCGGCGAAGCGGTGCCCTGCTTCGCGCTGACGGCGCCCACGGCCGGTTCGGACGCCGGCGCGATCGAAGACACCGGCATCGTCTGCAAGGGCGACTGGCACGGCGAGGAAGTGGTCGGCATACGACTCAACTGGAACAAGCGCTACATCACGCTGGCGCCGGTGGCGACGATTCTCGGCCTGGCATTCAAGCTTTACGACCCGGATCACCTGATCGGCGAGCAGGACGAATATGGCATCACCTGCGCGCTGGTTCCACCGGACCTGCCCGGCGTCACCATCGGGCGGCGGCACTTCCCGCTCAACATCCCGTTCCAGAACGGGCCCACCGAGGGCCGTGACGTGTTCGTGCCTCTCGACGCGATCATCGGCGGCAAAAGGATGGCCGGCCATGGCTGGCGGATGCTCACCGAATGCCTGGCGGCGGGCCGGTCGATTTCGCTGCCCTCCAGCGCCACCGGCAGCGCCAAGCTCGCCGTGTTCGCCAGCGGCGCGTACGCGCGCATTCGCAAGCAGTTCCATCTGCCGATCGCGAAGTTCGGCGGCATCGAAGAAGTGCTCGGCCGCATGGGCGGCACGCTGTACGCGATGGACTCGGTCCGGCTGATGACGGCGGGCGCAAACGATCTCGGCGAAACGCCGGCCGTGCCGTCGGCAATCGCCAAGTACCACGTCACCGAGATGGGACGCGACGTGGTCAATGACGCGATGGACATCCACGGCGGCAAGGGCATTCAACTCGGACCGCGCAACTACCTCGCCCGCCCTTACGAGGCGGTGCCGATTGCCATCACGGTCGAGGGCGCGAACATCCTGACGCGCAGCATGATTATCTTCGGCCAGGGCGCGATCCGCAGCCATCCCTACGTGCTCAAGGAAATGGAAGCGGTGGCGGACGACGATCGCGAGCGCGGCATTGAACGCTTCGACGAGGCGTTCATGGGCCACGCCGGCTTCACGCTCAGCAACGCCGCGCGCGCGCTATGGATGGGCCTGACCCATGCGCGCTTCACCGCCACGCCGGGCGACGCCGGCACGCGCCGCTATTACCAGCAGCTTAACCGCTACAGCGCCGCGTTCGCGCTGGCGGCCGACGTGACGATGTCGATGCTCGGCGGAGGGCTTAAAAAACGCGAAAAGATCTCCGCGCGCCTTGGCGATGCGTTGAGTTACCTCTATATCACCTCGGCGGTGCTCAAGCGTTACGAGGACCAGGGCCGGCAGCGCGACGACCTGCCGCTGGTCGAATGGGCCTGCCGCGATGCGCTATACAAACTGCAGGAACAGCTTCACGGCCTGTTGCGCAATTTCCCCAGCCGCTGGGGCGCACTGCTGCTGCGCGTGCTGATCTTCCCGACCGGACGCACGTTCTCGGCGCCCGCCGATGAACTCACCGCGCGCGTCGCGGAGCTGATCACCCATCCGGGGCCTGCCCGTGACCGGCTGACGGCGGGTGTTTACGACGGCGACCACGACAGCCCTATCGGAATGATGGGCGAAGCGCTCGCGCTGGCGGTGCAGGCCGAACCGCTCGAGAAGCGGCTGCACGAAGCGATGCGCAACGGCACGCTCAAACGCGGCGACGGCCGCGTGGGGCTCGACGAGGCGCAAGCGGCGGGCGTAATCAACGCCGACGAGGCGGCGCTGCTCGCGCGGCTGGAGAATCTGACCGCGGAGATCATCGCGGTGGACGACTTCGCGGCCGATGAGATCGGGGTCCGTCCAGCCGGCAAAACGCGCCGGCGCAACTCGGCGAAAGCCGCAGCCGCCGAATCAACCGGCGGCGGCGACTGACTTATGGCCGCTGTGGCAGAGACGGCAACCGGTTCCACGGCGCTCGTGGCGCCGGTCATCTACGAAGTCACGCTGACGATTGACGCCGCCATCGCGGGCGAGTTCGACGAGTGGCTGGGCGGGCACGTGCTGGAAATGGTGCATCTGCCGGGCTTTCTCGATGCCGACATCGAACACGCCGACCCGCCGGACGACGGCCATGCAGTACGCGTGGCCCGTTACCGTGTGGAAAGCCGGCTGGCGCTGGAGCGCTATTACGCCGAGCACGCCGAGCGGATGCGCGCCGCCGGTATCGATCGCTTCGGCAGCCGCTTCAGCGCCACGCGACGGATCCTTGAGCCGGCGGCCGACGATCCGTCGCCGGGTGCGGCGATCGCGTTCTGCGGCAACTGCGAAACGCCGTTGCGCGGTCGCTACTGCCCTGTCTGCGGGCAGGACTCCTACAGCCGGGTGACATCGGTGCGCGAACTGATGCACGACTTTTTCGGTGACTACCTGAATTTCGACTCGCGCCTCGTGCGCAGCCTGTTGCCGTTGATCGGGCGCCCCGGCTATCTGACCAACGAGTACCTCGCCGGCCGGCGCGCGCGCTACATCCCACCGTTGCGCCTGTACCTGTTCATCAGCGTCGCATTTTTCTTTCTGCTGTCGCTCGCGTCATTGCGCCCGGAGTGGCTCAACGTGAACCTGGCGGCCGATCAGCCGGATAAAGCCGCGCAGGTGCAGGTGTCCGTAGATCAAGTCAACGGAGAACTGGCCAGGGAACCCGAATGGGTACAGCGTTTGGCGCGCCAGGGCATGGCTGCGAAAAACAATCCGCGCGCATTCATGTCGGCCATGATCGGCAAGCTGCCGACCATGATGTTCCTGCTGCTGCCGCTGTTCGCATTCTTCCTGAAAGTGCTCTACATCCGCAGCCACCGCTACTACGTCGAACACCTGTTCTTCAGCTTTCACTATCACGCGGTGGTGTTTCTTGCCGCACTGATTTTCCTCGTGACCTACGCGGTGGCCGAAAACTTCGGCGTGCGGACGATAACCGACAATATTGGCACGGCGCTCTGGGCCTACCTGACGCTGTACCTGATACTGGCGATGCGCAAAACCTACACGCAAGGCTGGTTCAAGACGCTGTTTAAGTGGAGCATTCTGGCTATCGCCTACGGCATCGCGATGATTCTTGCGCTGGTTGGCACCGTCGTCTGGGCGGCCGCGGGCTAGCTTATTGTGGCTGTTCGGGCTCGACCGGCTCTTCCTCTTCGGCGCGCGGATCGAGCTGCGCGATGACCGCCGACGTGCGCGGCATGGCCACGAACGGTGCCTGCTCTTCCGGCGCGACCGGCTTGCGCCGGGGCACGATCAGCGCCGCCGCGCCGAGCGCGGCCGAAATGACCGCGACGAACAGAAACAGGCCGGGCGGTCCGACGATGGCCGACACGCCCGCGGCGCCCATCGGCCCCAGCGCCGCGCCGACGCCGTAGGACAAGATCAGCGCCGCGCTCGCCGGCACCAGTTCGTTGGCGTCGACGTGGTCGTTGGCGTGTGCTACCGACACCGGATAGGTGGTAAACGTCAGGCCGCCGAAGATCGCAGCGAATGTCAGCAGCAGAATCATCGACGTGCCGCCGACCGCGAGAATCGCCACGCTGGCGGTGGCGACCGCCAGGCTCAGCACGCCGATCACTCTCTGCCGGTCAAAACGATCGGATACGGCGCCGACCGGCCACTGCAAGGCCAGGCCGCTCAGAATCGTTACGCCCATGAAGACGGCCACCTGCACCACCACAAGTCCCTGGCGCACGGCGAATGCCGGGCCCAGTGCATAAAACGCGCCGTTCGCGAGCCCCGCGCCGATACAACCCCAGATGCCGAAAGGCGCCCGTTTGAACAGCTTGCGCACACGGATGCGCACGCTCTCCACCGGCTGCGGATGCACGGCACGCGTCAGCGTCACCGGGATCAGGCTGAACGAGAACAGGATGGCCACCACCAGAAACAGCGTATGCCCGGCATGTTCCGCCGCGCCGAGCAGGAATTGGCCGGAGCCGAGCCCCAGGAATGTCGTCGCCATATAGACTGAAAAAACGCGGCCGCGAATGCTGCTCTCCGCGCGTTCGTTGAGCCAGCTTTCGATCACCATGTAGAGACCCATCATGGCGATGCCGGTGCCGAGCCTGAGCAGCCCCCAGCCCAGCGCCGACAGATACAGCGAGTGAAACAGGACTATGATCGTGTTGGCCGCGGCGAACGCTGCGAAGGCACGAATGTGGCCGACCCGGCGCACGACGCCGGGGGCGATAAACGAACCGAATACGAGACCCGCGTAATAGCCGGACATCACCAGGCCGGTGATGCCGCCGCCAAAGCCGGCGAGCGTCAGCCTGAGGCTGATCAGCGAGCCGAGCAGGCCGCTGCCAAGCATCAGCGCGAGCACGGCGAGAAACAGCGCACTGAGTGACCAGAGAGTGCTACGCATCGGGAACCGGGCGAAGGGACAAAACGAGCCCGAAGTATAACATCGGGGCCGCGGTTCCAATTGACGCGTTTATGGAAACCGTGCTAAATAGAAACCCTATGTTCCTGGGCAAATTACAGGATTGGTATCACGGATGAGCGGTCTGCTCGGGTATTACGAAGGCCTCCTGACGTTGATTAACGACCGTCTCGACGGTCATCAGTCCACTTCTTTCGCGCAAAGCGATGATCAGATCGGTGCAGCGGAACCGGCGCAGGATGAATCGGATCTGGCTCAGCTCATAGCGGCTTCGGTCGAGCAAGTCGCCAATAGTGCTTCTCCGGAAGAGCTTCGAGCGATGCGCCTGGATATTTGCACGCAAGCGCTGGCTGAAGTCTCGCGCATGTTGAGGCAGCCGGCATGAAGCTGGGTTCGCTTCGGCCGGACGCCTCCTTCGGGCTCGTCGCGATGCCCTGGTTCTGGGCGACGATGCCATCCATCCAGTTAGGTATCGTCGGGCAGCTGCTCGCGGAGTACGGTACGCCGAAAGTTCACGAATTTTACGTGGATCTGGCGAACCGCATCGGTCTGGACCTTTACGCGCGGCTGGCCCTCGACGAGGGCTTCGTCGCCGAACGGCTGTTCACGCTGTCCTGTTTCGATGCGCTGGAAAACGACAAGGCCGCGACGCCATTCCTGGGTCTGCATTCGAAGCCCGTCGAAGACGCGATTTTCACTTTTCTGCCGCCTGTCATCGACGACCTGCTGGACAAGTGGACCGACGAACTGCTGGCGCAGAATTACGACGCGATGTTCTTTACGCTGAACATCAATCAGAACGGCGCGTCAATGTTGATGGCGAAGCGCCTCAAGCAACGGCGCCCTGACCTGCCGATCATTTTTGGCGGTTCGAGCTGCGCCGGCCCGATGGGCCGCGCGATCGCAAAGTTGTGCCCCGAGGTGGACATCGTCGTTCACGGCGAGGCCGAAGCGACGCTGCCGCTGCTGATGAAAGCGCTTCAGAAGGCGCAGCCGAACCTGGGTCACGTGCCGGCGGTCAGCTGGCGCGAAGGCGACGAAATTCGCACCAACGCGCGTGTACCGTTGCACACGTTCCACGCCGAACGCCGAGCGTTGTCGTTCGACGATTATTTTGACCGCATTAACAGTTCAGAAAATCTCAATCTCGCCGATGTGTGGATTCCGTTCGAAAGCAGCCGCGGCTGCTGGTACGGGGAACACAGCCAGTGCACTTTCTGCGGGCTGAATGAAGTCATCGCTTATCGCGAACGGGACAATTCGACGCTGATTGATGAATTGGCTTCTTATCATGAGCGATATGATTGCACGCAGTTCTTTTCCGTCGATCTGATCATGCCAATGCATTTCTTCAAGGACGTGCTGCCGCGGATCGAGCAGGCGGATCGGGACTGGTCTATTTTCTACGAGGTCAAGGCGAACCTGAAGCGCGAACAGATTCGGCAGTTGGCCAACAGCGGCGTTCAACGGGTGCAGCCGGGCATTGAAAGCCTGCACGACGACGTGCTGAAGCTGATGAAGAAAGGTGTCTCGGCGCTGCAAAATGTACTGATGCTCAAATGGGGCAAGCAGTACGGCATCGACATCGGCTGGAACATCATTACCGGGTTTCCCGGCGAACAGCCGACGGTTTACGAGGAAATGGCAGCGCTCGTACCGAAGCTTCATCACCTCCAGGCGCCTGGCGAGTGCGAGGACTTTGCCGTCCACCGCTTCAGCCCCTGCTTCGAGAAGCCGGCGGAACATGGCATTCGCGTACTCGGCGCGGACCGTCGCTATCGTTTCGTCTACCCGGTCGATGCCGATACGCGCGACAACATCGGCTATCGCTTTGAATATGAGCTGCTACCCGATTTTCCCGCTACCGACGGCATGAAACGTACTCTTCGGGCCGCGGTACAGGGATGGCGACAGGCATGGAGACGAGGTGCTGTCCTTGAAGTCGTCGAATATGACGACGGGACACTTGAACTCGTCGACTCGCGCGCTTCTGAAACAGCGGTTAGCGTTCCGTTGCCGCCTGAAGAGGCGAGCTTCATGCGGTTTATGGATACCCAAAGAGGCCTGCAGAATGTTGCGGGCGACTTCGAGATGGAAGACGCCGAATCGTTTGCTGCACTGGGCGGCAAAAACGGTGTTCAGAATCTGATGGCGCGTTGGGAAGCCGAGGGCTACCTGATGCGCATCGGGTCCAGGCTGGCAGCATTGCCCACCTGGCGGAAGCATGAGCCGACGGGTCATGCTGGATCTGTAAACGACGGAGGTAACGATAATGAACGCAGTTATGCAGAAGCAAGCTGACAAGTGGATCGATGAATTAAAGCAGGATCCGGAACGCTATCAGCATTTTCAAGCCGGACTGCTTGATGCAAAGACGGGTCAAGAGCGACTCGCGTTTCTGGCCGATTTCGCTGCACGTGGAAACGCAAGCGCAACGCAAGATCAGGTTAGCGGTCCGCCGACCATGATGTGGTAGAAAACCTCTGAAAATTCCGTCCGTACCGAGTTGCCGCTCAGGGAGCGAAGTACGGACGGATTTTTGGCATCTTCCGGCCGTTCACGCGCAAACACGATCGCGGCCCATGTCCTTCGCCTCGTATAATTTCTTGTCTGCCCGCTTCTGCAACAATTCCTGGTCGTAACAAGAGCCGCCGGCAAGACCGATGCTGATCGTCACCTTCAGCCCCGGGTGAACGAATTCCCAGTCATAGCTGCTCATCATCTGGCGGATCCTTTCGCAGACGTTCCGTGCGCTATCGACATCCGTTTCCGGAAAGCAGATAACGAACTCCTCCCCGCCGTAACGGGAAATGATATCGATCGACCGGCAAGCGCGGCGCAAAATCTGCGCCGTGATGCGCAGCACCTCGTCGCCAATGCTGTGCGAGCAATCGTCGTTGACGCGCTTGAAGAAATCCAGATCGGCCATTGCAATCGCAATGTCGCGCCCGAAGCGCTCCGCGCGCTTTATCTCCGCCGCCAGGCGCTCGTCCATGTAGCGGCGGTTGAACAGCCCGGTCAAGCTGTCTTCCTTGCTTAGCCGGTCCAGTTCATCGGTCTTGCGCCGCAATTCGGTCAGCAGTCGTTCCTTCATCGAGTTGGCTTCGCGCAGCGAATCGGTACGCGAGGCGACCTTGTGCTCGAGTTCAAGTTTGTACTCGCCCAGCTCGCCGAACAGCCGCGCGTTGGCGATTGCCGCGCCCACTTGCCCGGCAAACGTCAGCATCAGCTCGAGGTCTCCACGTGTAAAGGTACCGCGGGTAAAGTTCTGCACGCTCATGGCGCCCAGCATGCGGCCGCGCCACGTCACCGGCACTCCCATCCACGAAGCCGGCTTTTCCCCGATAATCACCGAGTGGCGCTTCAAATCGCTATCGTCCCGGTCCCAGTCGCTGATCAGAACCGGCCGGTTATTTTCAACAAGCCAGCCGAGCAGCCCCTCGCCCACCGGCGCCCGCCTGCGAGGCATGCGCGTGTCCCGGCTCTGGTGCAATACGAAATCGAGTTCTTTCGTACTTTCGTCGTACAGCACCAGATGAAAGGACGAGAAATTCAGCAGTTTGCGACACTGCGCGTAAGTCAGTTCCGCCAGTTCGTCCAGATGGGTTGAGGCGCTCACCGCCTGCGCCAGCCGATTAACGGCGGTTAACTGCTCAACGTGCCGCTCCAGATCGGTGCGGTTCAATGCGAAGCGCCGCATCAACACCGAGAGCAACAGCAGCGTCATCACCAGCAACATGAAGCTGCCTGATGGCAGCCGATTGTAGGCAATGGCAGTAAACACAGCGAGCGGCACCATTGCCAGATCAACCAGATTGGCGAAAACCCATATCCCCTGCCCGAACGACAGGCCGCGCACCCGTGCGAGGACACCCATCAACACGTGGTTGACGACCTGCATTGCCAATGCCATGGCCACCAGGGCGACGATCGCCTGCCCATTGAGCTGGGTCAGCGGCACCTGTCCTTCGAATGTATGCCAAACCCAACCACCGGTAAGAAGAACGAGGCTTTGCATGCCGACGTTGTGCAATGCGCGTCCGGTCGCCAGACCCCACGAGAACCGGTCCTTGTAAAAGGTCAGAAACGGCCAGATCACGTACGCGATGACATTAATAATCGTCGCCGTCAACGGATCAAAAATCAGAAGGAACGCAATCTGGCTGACGCGGTCCAGCCCCAGATAGCCAAAGAACGGCGCCGGAACCGCCATCGTCAGTGTCAGCAGCGTAAACAGCGTGAACCCGATAATGATCGGGACTGGCGGCAGCGCCAACTGCCACAGCGTCGCCGCGTACAAAATAGCTGCGCAGCCGCATGCCGCCATAAAAAACGCGTACAGCAGTTCTTTTCGAGTTATTTGTTTTGTCACATGCGGCCCTCCCGGGCCTTCCCCGGGTATAGAAAATTACGCCTGATGCCAGACTATGACAAGTCAAACCGGCGGGTTTTTCCTACGTTTATCCCTATTTTATGAGCGTTTGCCCGTTTTATGCCACGAATGAACCCCAGTAGCG
>DASSNT010000026.1:0-4456 GCA_035701285.1 Gammaproteobacteria bacterium
TCCATGCGACGCTTGACCCCGGCAAATTCGCCGAGCGCCGCCGCGGCCGTCGCCGGCGGAACGCCAGCATGCCGCGCCGCCGCCATCGCAGCCAGTGCATTGGCGACGTTGTGCGCCCCGATCAGCTTCCATTCGACACGGCCCAGCGCTTCGCCGTTGAAGGCGACATCGAATGCGCTGCCGTCCGCGGCAGCGTTGGCAGCCTGCCAGCCGGCATCGTCCAGAAAAGCTTCCACCGGCGTCCAGCAGCCCCGCTCCAGCGTAGCCGCCACATTGGCGTCGGTTCCATTGGCGACGATCAGCCCGGAGCCCGGCACACTCCTCACCAATTGATGAAATTGGTGCTGGATGGCGGCAAGATCGGGGAAGATATCGGCGTGGTCGTATTCCAGGTTGTTGAAAATCAAAGTCTTCGGGCGGTAATGCGCGAACTTCGACCGCCGGTCGAAGTAGGAGGTGTCATATTCGTCCGCCTCGATGACAAAGAACGAGCCGCCGCCCAGCCGCGCCGAGACCTCGAAGTTGCCCGGCACACCGCCGATAAGAAAGCCAGGCTCAAGCCCGGCGTACTCGAGAATCCAGGCCAGCATGCTGGCGGTGGTCGTTTTGCCGTGGGTGCCGGCCACGCCGAGCACCCAGCGGTCGCGCAGCACATGCTTCCCCAGCCATTCGGCGCCGGACAGGTAATCGAAGCCGCCATCCAGCACCGCCTCCAGCTCCGGATTGCCGCGGGCAATGCCGGCGTTGCCGATGACGACCTGGTCCGGCGGCGGGTCGAGATGATCCGCGGCGTAACCTTCCATCAATTGAATGCCGAGCGATGCGAGCTGCGCGCTCATCGGCGGGTAGACATTCCTGTCCGATCCCGTCACCCGAAATCCCTGCGCCTGCGCCAAGGCGGCGACACCGCCCATAAATGTTCCGCATATTCCTAAAATGTGCACGGTTTGGGGTTCATTAATGTGATTCACATCGCGTCCACTTCGCTGCTGCCCGCTGGCTGGCGGTGTATTATAAACAGTAGAGGCAGACCGACTCTGTTTCGGTCGCCGCTAAAGCTAAAACAAGGAGTACATCATGAAAGGACTTCATACCCTCATCGGCAGTGCGCTGCTCGGCGTGCTGCTCGCTCTCGGCGGCTGCGCCCGCGAACAAACCGTTGAGCCGGTCCAACCGGTCCAGCCGGCGTACAGCTACGACAACACCGTCAACGACACCGGTTGTTACAACTGCGCGACCGTCACGGATATCAATCCGATTCCCGAAGGTAGCGGCGGCAGCCCGGCCGGCGCGATCATCGGTGCGATCATCGGCGGCGCGGTCGGGCACCAGTTCGGCGGCGGCCGCGGCCAGACGGCGGCGACCATCGGCGGTGCGGCCGCCGGCGCCTACGCCGGCAGCCAGTACGGCAACGGTGACGATTACGACTACCAGATCACCGTGCGTACCGATGCCGGCGAGGTTCGGACGTTCATCCAGGATCAGCCGCCCGCCTATGGCGTCGGCACGCGGGTGCGCCTGAACACCGACTAGCGCAGGCAGGCGAATCCCCCTCCGGCCGAGGGGGATTCGCCGAATGCTTTATAATCCTCCGCACATGGAGGATTTTCTCTACATCGATCGCGACGATCGGCTGGCCGAGTTGTGCCAGGCGCTCGCCCGCTCCGAATGGCTCGGCATCGACACCGAGTTTCTGCGCGAAAAGACCTATTATCCGAAGCTCTGCCTGATCCAGGTTGCCAGCGATCACCAGATCGCCTGCATCGACCCGCTGAACATTGCCGACCTCTCGCCCCTGGCTGCACTGCTCGCCGAGCCGCGCATCGTCAAGGTGCTGCACGCTGCCCGCCAGGACGTCGAAGTACTGTTTCATGCTCTCGGCATGGTGCCCTCGCCGATTTTCGATACCCAGCTCGCAGCCGGCTTTTGCGGCTATGGCGACCAGATCGGCTACGCCGCATTGACCGCCGAGATTGCCGACGCGCAACTGGAGAAGGCGCATACGCGCGCCGACTGGAGCCGGCGGCCGCTTGATCCCGACGCACTGGCCTATGCCGCAGACGACGTGCGCTATCTCGGCACGCTCTACCACCACTTGCAGGAGCAGCTCGACGCGATGCATCGACGGGACTGGCTGGATGCCGAGACGGCCGCGCTCGATGATCGGCGCCTCTACGTGCCCGATCCGGATGCCGGGTGGCTGCGCGTTCGCGGACACAGCCGCGTTGAAGACGCCGGCGCGCGCGGCGTGCTCCGGGCCGTCGCAACCTGGCGCGAACGCCGGGCGATGCAAAAGAACCGGCCGAGGCGCTGGATTCTGACCGACGAAGCGCTGATCGAGGTCGCCCTGCGCGCGCCGCGGTCGCCGGCCGAGCTGGGCGGCATACCCGGCATCGGCGGCGTGCTGAAAGCCGGGTGCGGCGACCAATTAGTCGCCGCCGTGGCGGACGGCCTGAACCACCCGCTAGCCGCGACGGCCAGTGCTGCGCCGACGCCGGACGAACGGAATCTTGCACGGCGTCTGAGCAAGATCGTCCGTGAGGGCGCCGCGCGGATGAAAGTCAGCCCCGCGCTGCTGGCCAACCGCAAGCAGCTGGAACAGCTTGCACGAGGCGAACGCAACCTGCCGGTGTTAACCGGCTGGCGACGTGAACTGATTGGGGAACAACTGCTCGCCGCAGCGACGGCAACACCCGCCGACGACAGCGAGGGCGTGGCCGCAACCACCTGACGATTTAGCGGCGCGCGGCCCGTCTGGCCGGCGCCTTTCCGCGTGCTGCCTTTTTAGGTGCCGCCTTTTTCGACGCGGCCTTCTTGCGCGCTGCCGTCGTTCTAGCCGCCTTCTTTTTGTTTACGGTCTTCTTTTTGGCTGCCGGCGTTTTCTTGGCGACAGCCCGGCGGGCCGGTGCCTTGCGAGCGGCGGCCTTTTTGGCCGTCTTCTTTACCGGGCGCCTGGCGGACGCCGTCTTTTTCTTCGCAGCCGCCTTTTTGGTCGCCGGCTTTCGGGCGGTCGCCTTCTTTGCCGTTGTTTTCTTCGCGCTCGCCTTCTTCGCCGTCGGCTTTTTGCTTACGGCCTTTTTGGTTGTCTTTTTCGCGGCTGCCTTTTTGGCCGCGGGTTTTCTGGCAACCGTCTTCCTGCTCGCCGTCTTCTTCGGCGCCGCTTTCTTCGTCGCGGCATTTTTCCTTGGCGCCTTCTGCGGCGTCGCGGACTTTTTACGGGCGCTCGACTTGCCGCCGAACTCATCGACCTGCTTGACGACCTGCCGGAAAATCGCCTTCACCTCGCCGTTGCCCTCGACCCGCCGCAGCCGTCCGCCTTCCGTATAGAAAGCGACCAACGGCCTGGTCTGGGCGTCATAGACGCGCAGGCGGTTGGAAATGGTTTCTTCGTTGTCGTCCGCGCGGTGATGCAGCGGAATGCCGCAATGATCGCACTGCTCGTCGAGCTTGGGCGGGTTCGTATAGATGTTGTAAACACGGCCGCAGTTTTCGCACGTCCGCCGACCGGTGAGGCGCTGCATCAGAATGTCGACATCGACCTCGATCAGCAGCGCCGTGTCGAGCGGCTGGCCGAGGTCGGCGAGCATCTTGTCGAGCGCGTGTGCCTGCGGGATGTTGCGGGGAAAACCGTCGAGAATGAAACCATGGCGCGCGTCGCGCTTCGCCAGGCGTTCGCGGATGATGCCCAGCACGATGTCGTCCGACACCAGCTGCCCGGCATCCATGGCCGCCTTGGCCGCGTTGCCCAGTTCGCTGCCGCTGGTGACCGCCGCGCGCAGCAGGTCGCCGGTCGAAACCTGCGGAACACCGTACTTCTCCACCAGCAGTTTGGCCTGGGTACCCTTGCCCGAGCCGGGCGCGCCCAGCAACACGATTCTCATGGCTATTCTCGCTTTTACTGTTTACTTAAAACGCGGCTGCCGCGTAATTTGGCGTAAACGTACCTTGCGCGCTCCGGCCCGTCAATGTCTCGTTAACCCCGGTTCATGACCCAGGCCGCGCGGGAGGCGGATCATCCATGATCGCCGGAAGAGGTGGAATGTTTATCGACACCTATCGGTACGATCCTTTGCTCGAAACAAGCTGTCGAATAGCAATCGTTTATTCCGGTGCAGGGACATTGGCGGATTGCTTCGCCGCGCTTGTATATCTGAACGAATGGCTCTCGCCGTCGCTTCTTGAGCCACGCTTCAGTCGGCGATTCGGCGCGACCTGCGGATAAATAAAAATCCAGCCGGCCCAGTGCCGCCGGCTCCGCCACGACCGACTGCTCGACACGCGACAACGTCGCCGCGCTGGCCGGCGCAAGTCGAAACAAGCACCACTCGCCTTCTGCCGGTGGCAACGGCAGATCGCCGTCTGGCCGCGCAGACGCGGGTTGTACCGCCAGCGCATACTCCTCCCGTTGCTCAAGAACGCGGGTTGTGGCGACGATCCTGACGTCCGACGCGCCAAA
>DASSNT010000027.1:0-16303 GCA_035701285.1 Gammaproteobacteria bacterium
CAACAAGTACGGCCACGAGAAAATGACGTTCGAGACCGCGAACGAAATTCACGTGCCGGTCGGCCAGCCGGTGCGGGTGCGGCTGATCAGCGCGGACGTGATTCATTCGTTCTGGGTGCCGGAATTGTTCGGCAAGATGGACGCCATTCCCGGCCAGACGAACATCACATGGTTTCAGGCGAACGAGCCTGGCGTGTATCGCGGCCAGTGCACCGAGTTTTGCGGATTGCAGCACGCGCACATGGCGTTGCACGTCGTCGCCCAACGGCAAGCGGAGTTTCAGCAATGGTGGCAGCATCAGCTTGAGGACGCCAGGCCGCCGAAGACGACAGCCGCGAAGCACGGCGAGATGGTGTTCCTGCATCGCTGCGCGATCTGCCACACCGTACGTGGCGCGGGGGCGCCCGATGTCATCGCCGTGGGCCGCCTGGGGCCGGACCTCACCCATTTGATGAGCCGCGACTACATCGCGGCCGGCATCCTGCCGAATACGACCGGTCATCTCGCCGGTTGGGTCGAGAACGCGCAGGCGATCAAGCCGGGTGCCGACATGCCGACGATGGACCTGACCAACCGGCAGTTGCTGGACGTGGTCAGCTACCTGCAGACGCTGAAGTAGGAACAGGGAAGAATAATGGCCGAAATACCCACTTTCCGTACGCCCGAGATCATCAAGCCATCGCGCGAATATCTCGAGAAGATGGAAAAGATGTGGAGCGACAAGCCGGGCATCGTCGGTTTCTTTTCGACGGTAGACCACAAGAAAATCGGCCGGCGCTACCTGGTTACGGCATTCATCTTTCTGCTCGTCGGCGGGATGGAAGCATTGATCATGCGCTTGCAGCTCGCACAGCCGAACGAAAGCGTCGTCGGCCCGCATCTGTACAACCAGTTGTTCAGCATGCACGGCATCACGATGATTTTCCTGTACGCGATGCCGGTGCTGTCCGGGTTCGGCAATTACCTGTGGCCGTTGATCCTCGGCCAGCGCGACATGGCGTTTCCGCGGGTGAACATGTTCACCTACTGGACTTTTCTGCTGTCGGGGATTTTTCTGTACATCGGCTTGCCGACCGGCAACGCCACCGACGTCGGCTGGTTCAATTACGTGCCACTCGCCGGTTCGGAATACAACCCGGGCCCGGGCGTCGACATCTACGCGCTCGGGATCATCTTTTTCTGGATTTCGATTGCCGCCGGCTCGGTTGTTTTCATCGCGACGATGATGCGTGCCCGCGCGCCGGGCATGTCGATCAGCCGCATCCCGATCATGATCTGGGGCACGCTGACGGCCAACGTCGGCTTGTTGTTCGCGGTGCCGTCGGTGCTGCTGGTGTTTATCGAGCTGTGGCTCGACCGGCGCTTCGGGACCGATTTTTTCAACGCCTCTGAAAGCGGTCATCCGCTGCTGTGGCAACATCTGTTCTGGATCTTCGGCCATCCGTGGGTGTATGCCATCGTGCTGCCGGCGATGAGTATTGTGTCGCAGGCCTTGCCGGCGCACTGCCGCCGGCCGCTGGTCGCGCACCATGCCGTGATTCTGGCGACGATTCTGACGATGGTGCTGGGCTTCGGCGTCTGGGTGCACCACATGTTCGCGACAGGGCTGCCGGTAATCGCGTTGGGTTTCTTCAGCGCCGCCAGCTTTGTCATCGTGATCCCGAGCGCGGTATCGGTATTCGCCTGGGTGGCAACGATCTGGACCGGCAGGCCGGTGTTCACCACCGCGTTCAAATTCTTTGCGGCGGAAATCATCCTGTTCGTCATTGGCGGCGTGTCCGGCTTCATGACTGCCGCCATCCCCCTCGACTGGCAGCTCACCGACACCTACTTCGTTGTCGCGCATATTCATTACGTGCTGATCGGCATTAACGTGTTCCCCGTCGTCGGCGGTATATATCACTGGTTCCCGAAGTTCACCGGCAAGATGCTGAGCGAGAAGCTCGGCTGGTGGAATTTCTGGCTGATGTTCATCGGTTTCAACGTCGGCTTTTTCCCGATGCACATCTCCGGGCTGCTGGGCATGCCGCGCCGTATCTACACGTATCCGGAGGGCCTCGGCTGGGGCGCTACCAATCTCGTTACGACGATCGGCGCGTTCATTTTTGCCCTTGGCGTGCTGGTGTTCGTGTTCAACGTCGCCAAAAGCCTGATGGCGGGCAAGAAAGCGCCAGCCAACCCGTGGGACGCCGACACGCTGGAATGGTCGACGTCGTCGCCGCCGCCGCACTACAACTTCGGCGTGATTCCGCGCGTCGGCAGCATGCATCCGCTGTGGGAAGACCGCCTGCGCATGGACGATACGGGCAAGACGATCCTTGACGAAGGCCCGGCACTCGATGAGGAGCATGAGATGTTCGGCACGACAGTGCTCGACGCCGATCCGGACGTGATTCTCAAGGAGCCGGGCGAATCGTTCGCGCCGATCATCATGGCGCTGTTAATTGCGGGGATGTTCATCGGTTTGCTGCTCGAATGGTGGTGGATTTCCGGCGCCGCGGTGATCGCGATGTTCCCGGCAATGCTGTACTGGTTCTGGCCGTCGCACGAAGTCGGTCGCAGTCCGGGTTGACGCTCAGGAACGTATTTATGGAGAACTTCGAACTCAGGCGACCGCTCCCCGTTGGCACCGCCGGCCGGCGCAACCCGGGCTGGTGGGGCGTCGTGCTGCTGATTGCGAGCGAGGGCGCGCTGTTCGCCTACCTGTTTTTCAGTTTCTATTACCTGCAGTCGATGGCGGACAACATCTGGCCGCCGAGCGGCAAGCCGCCGCTGCCTTACGCGCTCGGCACCACCGGCGCGTTCCTGATCAGCGGTTTCTTCATGTGGTTTGCCGAACGCGGCATTCGTTGTGACATCAAGTGGCGCCTGTGGCTGGGGCTGTCGTTGTCGGTGCTGGTGGGCGCCGCCTATGTGCTGCTGCAACTGCTCGACTGGAGCGTCGAGCCGTTCGCGTTCAATTCCGGCGCCTACAGTTCGCTGTTCTATGTGATCACCGGGCTGCACATGGTGCATGCGATCGTCGGTATCGCGATTTTTCTCGCCATTCTCATCTGGACGGCGCTGGGCCACGTGACGAGGGACCGCCATGTGTCGGTCTCGGTGGCGGCGCTTTACTGGTATTTCATTATCGTCGTGTGGCTCGGAATCATGACGACGTTCTACGTTCTGCCTTACCTGACTCCGCGCTGAGGACGCCATGAGCGAATACAGAGACACCGTTCCCAAATCCGGCGAGCCGCTGACTCCGAAGCGCGAGCCGGTGGGATTCGCGCTCGGCTACGCGGTACTCGGCGCGCCGGCGGCCTGGTCGCTGCAACTGCTGATCCAGTTTCCGCTGGCAGCCCATGCGTGTTACCCGAACAGCATTCCGCTGTCGCAGCCGCTGTGGAGCTTCACCTGGTGGATGCTGATCGGCATCGAATTCATCGCGTTGATCGCGGCCGGACTGGGCGGCTTCCTGGCCGTCAGCAAGTGGACGGCGTACCGCCATATCGACGCGACACGCACCGGCCTCAGGCGCAATCAATACCTGTCGCGCTGGGCGCTGCTGACTTCGGCGCTGTTCTCCATCGCGATCATTTTCACCATCGTCATGATCTTCATCGAGCCGATATGCGACGTTTAATCCTGGTACTCGGCTTTCTGATCGCCGCGCCCGCGGCCGCGCATGGCATCGGCGAGGCCGGCGAGATCCACTGGCTCTGGGAGCCGTGGGTACTGTTGTGTCTGGCTGCGACGACCATTCCGTACTTGATCGGCCTGTACCGAATGGGACCCGACGAGCGTCGCCGGATCGTCGGCCCGGTTCGTGCCGCTGCTTTCCTTGCCGGTATCGGCGTGCTGCTGATCGCGCTCGAGTCGCCGCTCGACCCGCTTGCCGACGCGCTGTTTTCGATGCACATGGTGCAGCATCTTTTACTGTTGTTAATTGTGCCGCCGCTGCTCGTGGCGGGCCGGCCGGTTATTTGCTGGCTGTGGGCGTTCGACCTCGCGCCGCGCCGCGCGATCGTGCGCACCTGGAACCGGTTGGGTCTGTACGCGGCGTTCAAATGGCTGACGCGGCCGATGGTGGTGTGGCTGCTGTGGGTGGCCGTGCTGTGCTTCTGGCATTTGCCTGGCCCCTACGACTGGTCGGTACGCCACGAGTGGCTGCACGATCTCGAACATCTGAGTTTTCTCGGCATCGCGCTGGCCTACTGGACGGTGGTCATCGAACCCTATGGCCGTCGTCGCTCGCTCGGCTATGGCGCGACGATGATCTACGTGGTCTCCGCCGGTTTCGTGATGGGTATGATCGCCGCCATCCTGACCGTTTCAGCGCAGCCGTTGTACGCGGTGCATTTGCACACGACGCAGGCTTTCGGTTTCACGCCGCTGGAGGATCAGCAGTTGGCCGGCGCCATCATGTGGATTCCGTCCAACATCGTTCACCTGGCGACGATCTGCACGCTGTTCTTCGCCTGGATGCGCGAGGATGAACGGCGCGCGCCCCGGGTGCGGACGATGCTGTCGTCAACGGCGATGCGTTGCGTGCTGATCGCGCCGCTGGTGTTGATCGGTCTCGCCGGGTGCAACGGCGGCGGTGACAATGCCGCCGAAAATGGTCCGGCGAATCAGATTACGACGATTCAACTCGGGAACCAGGAAAGTGGCAATGCGGCCATGGAGGTTGGCAGCATGGCGCAGTCGTCCGATCCGTGGAAGGTGATTCCGGGTGCCGATCCGCAACAGGGCGCGAGGCTGATTCAGCATTACGGCTGCGGAAGCTGCCATACGATCCCCGGCATCGGCACCGCAAACGGGCTGATCGGGCCGCCGCTGATTCATTGGAGTCAGCGGATGATCATCGCGGGCTTCATGCGCAACCAGCCGGAAAACCTGATTCCGTGGATCATGAATCCGCAGGCGATCTTGCCGGGCGTCGATATGCCGAACATGGATATCAGCCGGGACGAAGCAAGGGATATTGCAGCTTATCTTTATACGATTGATTGATTCGGTTGGGCTGTCGCGAGGGTGCCGGGGCGGCTTCAATTTTCGGGGACGCCGTGAATTAGCTGCCCTTAATGCCCGTAAAGGCTCTCTCAGCGGGATTCTGCCGGGCCAGATGCAAGGCGCGCATTTGCAGGAATGGCCATCCATTTCAAGGATGCGCAACGCCGCAGGTGGCCCGGCAGAACCCGCCCGGAGGGAGCTCCGGAGAAGTCCGCCTGCTGCGTTGCGTCCGCTTGGCGTAGATGGCTACGCGGGCGCGAACGCGCCTTGCATGCGAACTTCTCCGGAGGCTCTGAGAGAACCTTTACGGGCATTAAGGGCAGCCGATGTAGGCTTCGCGTTCGACATCCCTGTCTCACACGCCCCCGAAAATTAAATCCGCCCCGGCACCCCGAAACGCTGTCGCCATGTTGAGGAGTCTTCGTTTCGGCGTTCGGGATACCTCTTATTCCCTCTCCCACAGGGAGAGGGTTAGGGTGAGGGGTGTGGATTGGAGCGAGACGCAGCGACAACCGCGATGAAGCCGATGCGGTGGGCTCTTTCCCAGGGCTGTGTGAGACAGGGATGTCGAACGCAGAGCCTACACGGATGTATTTACGGCGTCCCTGGGAAAGAGCCCACCGGATCGGCGCTCACAACAAGCTCAACGCCGCCGCCAAGGAGGGCAAGCAGGCATGAAAGCAGTCACCTATCACGGCAAGGAAGACTTCCGGGTCGACAACGTGCCCGACCCGAAGATTGAACAGCCGACCGATGCGATTATCCGCGTCACCACCAGCGGCATCTGCGGCTCGGACCTGCACCTGTACTCAGTCCTGACCATGTTCATGGAACAGGGCGACATCATCGGCCACGAGCCGATGGGCATTGTTGAAGAAGTCGGCAGCGAAGTGAAAGACATCAAACCGGGTGACCGCGTGGTGGTGCCGTTCAACATTTCCTGCGGCCATTGTTATATGTGCGACCAGAAGCTGTACGCACAATGCGAGACCACCCAGGTCCGCGACCAGGGCCACGGCGCCGCACTCTTCGGCTACACCAAACTTTACGGTCAGGTGCCCGGTGCACAGGCCGAATATCTGCGGGTGCCGCAGGCGCAGTTTGGCCCGATCAAGATTCCCGAAGGCCCGGCGGACGAACGTTTCATCTATCTTTCCGATGTGATCCCGACGGCCTGGCAGGCTTACGAGTTCGCCAATGTGCCGAAAGGCGGCAGCGTCGCGATTTTCGGCCTCGGGCCGATCGGACAGATGTCGGCGCGCGTCGCGCTGGCGCGGGGCGCGGAGCGCGTGTTCGGCGTTGACTTCGTGCCCGAGCGGCTGGAGATGGCGCGCCGTCGCGGCGTTGAAGTCGTCGACGCCAATGAATATGACGACGCGCCGGCGTATATCCGCGACCAGACCCACGGCCGCGGACCGGACGGGGTAATCGATGCAGTCGGCATGGAAGCGCATGGCGCGCCGATGCAGGAAGCCGCGCAGAAGTCGGCAGGCTTCATGCCCGAAAGAGCCGCGCAGAAGATGGTGCAGAAAATGGGCGTCGATCGCTTGTCGGCGCTGGACGCGGCCATCGACACGGTGCGCCGCGGCGGCACCGTTTCGATCATCGGCGTCTACGGTGGCCAGGCCGATCCGATGCCGATGCTGCAAATGTTCGACAAGGGCATTCAGCTTCGCATGGGCCAGGCGCACGTCAAGCAATGGGTGCCGGATATCATGCCGCTGCTGCTCGACGACAGCGATCCGCTGGGCGCGGAAGATTTCGCGACGCACACGCTGCCGCTGGACGAAGCGCCCCACGGCTACGAGATTTTCCAGAAGAAGCAGGACGGCGCGATCAAGGTGTTGTTGAAACCGTAATCATCGCGATGGAATAGCGATCCGCCTCACAGCATGGCCCGCACGCCTCTGTTAGCGTCACGGGTCAGAGCACGGCTCAAGGAGGATAGTCATGCAAGACGTGAACACCTCGTCGTCCATTGGCGACGGCGTTGCAGAAATGAAGGACCAGGCCCGGGAAAAGACCCGGGAGATGGCGGATGAAGCCCGCCGTCAGGCGACGGATACAGCCGAGCGGCAGAAGACCGCCGCGGCGGATCAGGTCGGCGGGGTGGCCAGCGCGCTGCGCCGCACCGGCGAGGAACTGGGCCGGCAGGATCAGGGCTACCTGGCCGACATGGCCAGCCAGTTTGCCGACAGCGTGGATCGGTTTGCCGGCCAGTTGCGCGACCAGGATGTCGGCACCCTGCTGAACCGTACGCAGGAGTTCGCCCGCCGGCGGCCCGGCGTCTTTCTTGCCGGTGCGGTCGCGACCGGCTTCGTGCTGACACGCTTTCTGAAAAGCTCGGGGCGGCGCGAGGGCGACGTCACGATGCATACGGCGTCACCCGATCATTATCCGGCGCACGCGCAGCCGACCGCCGTCGTGCATAGCGGCGACGGCGCCATGCCGACCTCGCCGACAACAACAGAGGAGGCTGGCAATGCACGCACGCACTGAACCGATTCGCGACGACCGCTCTCTCGTCGGCCTGCTGTCCAGCCTGGCGCGCGACGCCGGGTTGCTGGTCCGCGAGGAGGCCGCGCTGGCGAAGAACGAGCTGTCCGGCAAGAT
Source organism: Gammaproteobacteria bacterium (assembly GCA_035701285.1). Classification (GTDB taxonomy): domain Bacteria; phylum Pseudomonadota; class Gammaproteobacteria; order Natronospirales; family DASSBR01; genus DASSBR01. The sequence continues at coordinate 7,612 of DASSNT010000027.1, forward strand.
ATCGAATGTGACAACCGCCATGGTGTCGGTCGTGCTGGCGACGGTGGCCATGATCGGCGGCTTTATCATCCTGCTGGAGGCCGCCGTCATCGGCCTCGACGCGGTGCTGCCGACATACCTGACGCCATGGTTGTCGGAAATCATCGTCGGCGCCTTTTTCATGCTGGTCGGCATCGGCCTGTTGTTGAAGGCGCGCAGCAATCTGCGGGCGGAAAGTCTGAAGCCCCGGAGAACCCTGCGCAATGTTGAACGGGATCGCGACATGGCGCGCGAACACCTGCACGAGGAGCGTACTTTATGAACGCGTACGACAACCGCAGCGCCGATACGCTGGAATCGGAAGCCGAGGCGACGCGGCAGCGAATGAACGAGACCATCGAGGCGCTCGAATACAAACTGTCGCCTGGCCAACTGCTGGACGAAAGCATCGACTACCTGCGCCACAGCGGCTCGGGCGAATTCATGTCCAATCTCACCCGCAGCGCTCGGACCAACCCGATGCCCGTGGTGCTGGCCGGGATCAGTCTCGGCTGGCTGATGCTGACCAACCCCGCCCGGCAGCCGTACGACGGCGCGCGACTCGGTCAGGCGAAGGACAGAACCAAAGGCAAAGCCAAAGCGGCGGCCGGCAAGGCGCAGGAGGCTGCGCACAGCACCCGCGAGCGGATGCACGACGCCCGGGAGCGGATGCATGATGCGCGGGAGCGGATGTACGAGGCCGGCGAAGGAACCCGCGCGCTGGGCGGCAAGGCAGCCGACAACGCGCGTCGGGCGGCCGATCAGTTCAGCCGCATCCTGCACGAGCAGCCGCTGGTCGTCGGCGCGCTGGGCCTCGCGCTGGGTGCCGCACTCGGTGCGGGTCTGCCGTCCACCGAAACCGAAGATGAGGTGATGGGCGAGGCGCGCGACCAGGCCGTGGATAAAGCTGCCGAGGCGGGTCGCGAGCAGGCCGAGAAGGTGCAGGCGACTGCGCAGGCCGCGGCCCAGTCGGCGGCCGAAACCGCCAAACAGGAAGCGCAACGGGAAGGTCTGACGCAGCAGCCACAGCACTGAGCATTCCCTCTCCCTCAGAGCCTGCATCGGCGAAGACGGAGGGCGAGACAGGGTGAGCGGCAAACAAGCTCCCCTGAATACAAACGACAAGAAGGAAAAAGGAGATCATCATGTCAGCACGCGAAAGCATGCTGCGTTTTGTCGCGCTCGCGACGCCACTTTTGCTGCTCAGTCCGTTCGCGGCAGCCGGTGACGATCCGGTCAATCTGGGCCGCATCGAAGTCACGGGCACGCGCACCCCGAATCCCGTTTTCTACACGCCGACGGCCATCAGCGTCCTGACCGGCTCGGACATCAGCGCCGGCCCGCCCACCTTCAACCTCGCGCAATCGCTTGCGCGGGTGCCGGGACTGGTGGCTCAGAACCGGCTCAGCTACGCCCAGGACCTGCAGATTTCTTCACGTGGATTCGGCGCGCGCGCGTCGTTCGGCGTGCGCGGCATTCGGTTGCTGATCGACGGCATTCCGGCGTCGACGCCGGCCGGGCAGGGCCACACCGACATCTTCGACCTCGCCATCGCCGAGCGCATCGAGGTGTTGCGCGGCCCGTTTTCGACGCTGTACGGCAACGCGTCGGGCGGCGTCATCCAGATTTTTACCAAGGACGGCCCGCCGCAACCGACGTTGACGGCGGAAGCGATGGCCGGCAGTTACGGCACCCAGGTCGAGCGGCTGGAAGCCGGCGGCACGGCAGGCGATCTCAATTACGTTATCGATGTTTCGCACTTCGAAACCGACGGCTATCGCGAGCATAGTGCCGCGGCGCGCGATCATGCGCGCGCCAAGTTCAGCTACGACCTTGGCGAAGACTCGTCCGTAATGTTGCTTCTCAACGCCGAAAACCAGCCGTACGCACTCGATCCGTCGGGCCTGAACAAGGAACAGGTCGAGGCCGATTCGCGCCAGGCGGTGGACCGGGTAGCGCAGTTCGGCGCCGGCGAAAGCCATTACCACCGCCAGGGCGGCGTCGTCTGGCGCCAGCAGATCGACGCCAACGACCGGTTGTACGTGATGGGCTGGCTGGGCAGCCGCCGGGTGCTGCAGTTCCTGCCGTTCAGTGGTGACGATGCGCTGTCCGGCGGCGCGGTAATCGACCTGCACAACCGTGCCGGCGGCGGCGATGTGCACTGGACGCACGAGGGGCGCGTCGCGTCGCACCATTATACGATTACCGGCGGCGCCGACTACCAACGCCTGGATGAAGAGCGCAAAGGCTTCGTCAACGACGACGGTGAGAAGGGCGCGCTGCGCCGTGACGAGGACGATGTGTCCTCGCAAACCGGCATCTATCTACAGGGCGATGTGCAACTCGACCCATGGCGCCTGTTTGCCGGCGTCCGCCACACGCGGGTCGCGTTCGACAGCGACGATCACTACGTTAATGCGGAGAATCCAGACGACAGCGGCAGCCAGAGTTTTTCGCGCACGACGCCGGTGGTGGGCGCGCTCTACGAGGTCAACGCGTCGCTCAACTTGTACGCGAACTATGGCGTCGGTTTCCAGACGCCGACGTTTTCGGAACTCGCCTACACGCCGGAAAGAAAGGCCGGGCTCAATCTCGACCTCGATCCCAGCACCAGCCACAACTATGAAATCGGCTTCAAGGCACAGCCGGGCGAGCGGGCGCGGCTCACGCTGGCCTTGTTCGACATCGAAACGGACGACGAAATCGTCGTCGCCGAGTCGTTCAATGGCCGCACCAGCTATCGCAACGCCGGCAGCACCCGCCGTACCGGCGCCGAGTTGACTTTCGATGCGCCGCTCGGCGGCGGATTCGAAACCTATCTTGCCTACAGCTATCTGCACGCCACCTTTACCGGCGCGCGGCTCAACGGCAACTCTCTGCCGGGGGTGCCGCGCCAGACGATTTTCGGCGAGCTGAGCTGGCAATACGAACCGCTGGATTTCGAGGCGGCGGTGGACGCGCAGTGGCGCGACGACGTGTACGTCGACGTCGCCAACTCGGAAGCGGCTGACAGCTACATGCTCGTCAATCTGCGCGCCGGCTTCCATCAGCGCGCCGGTGCCTGGCGGCTGGAAGAATACGCACGCCTCAATAACATTTTCGACCGCGCTTACATCGGCGCGGTAATCGTCGGCAGCGGCAACGGGCGTTATTACGAGCCGGCGCCGGGGCGGAATATTCTGGTGGGTGTTAGCGTAAGTTATGTGTTTTAGGCCGTTCGTTTCCCGTCATTCCCGCGAAAGCGGGAACCCATCTCGTCGCTTTTGTGGATTCCCGCTTTCGCGGGAATGACAAGAGGCATTTATGGCAAGGAAGCCCGCAAGATCAATTGGCGCGTTCGCTGCAATGCTGGCCGCATTCGCCGCGCAAGCCGACCCCCACGACGCGCCGCCGGTGCATCTCGGCGAGATCGTAGTCAATGGCACACCACTGCCGGTCCCCGGCCTCGGCCTGCCGCTGGACAAGGTGCCGGCAAACGTGCAGATGCTCGGCGAGGACGATATTGCGCATCAGGCCACGGCGAGGCTGACGGATCTGCTCAGGCGCAACTTCGGCAGCGTGCACATCACCAACGGCCAGAACAACCCGTTCCAGCCCGACATCAGCTTTCGCGGCTTCGACGCGTCGCCGCTGCTCGGCACCCCCGAGGCGCTGTCGATTTATGTCGACGGCGTGCGCGTCAACGAACCGTTCGGCGACGTGGTCAACTTCGACCTGATACCGTTGGTGGCGATCAAGCAAATTACGCTGATTTCCGGATCGAACCCGGTGTACGGCCTGAACACGCTCGGCGGCGCGCTGTCGTTCGAGACCAAGTCCGGCTTCGACGCAGAAGGCATCGCCGGTTCCGCGTTTACCGGCTCGTTCGGCACTCACAGCGCAACGGTCCAGTACGGCGACCATTCGGGCCACTTCGGTTACTACGTCGCCGCCAATCATTACGACAGCAACGGCTGGGCGGCGCACAACCCGAGCCGCGTCAACCAGCTTTTCGTCAAGGGCAGCTATCGCGGCGGCGGCACGGCGCTGGATCTCAGCTTCACCGGCGCGAACAACCATCTGGAAGGCAACCAGATGCTGCCGCTGTCGTTTCTCGACAACCCGGACCAGTCGTATACCTATCCCGATTACTTCAACAACCAGGTGGCGTTCGTCGTGCTCGATGTCCGCCACAGCTTTACCGATACGCTGGCGCTCGTCGGCAACCTCTACAACCGGGTGCTCGACACCGGCGGCATGGACAGCGACGTCAGCGACGGGTTCGATCCGGCCCAACCGGTCCGCGTCGACAACAGCCCGAGTTTCAACGACTTCAACAGCACCCACGAACACGGCTACGGCGGTTCGGCACAGCTCGTGGCGTCAAGCCCGATCGGCGGGCACGACAACCGCGTTGTCGTCGGCGTGAGCGCCAATCTCGGCAGCGTCAATTTTGCCCAGGGCCAGCAGGCGGCAAAGTTCGTCCATCGCGGCAGCGTCGGCATCGGCCCGATCGAGCCGCGCACCCGGCTGGACGCACACAACCGGTACTACGGCCTTTACGCCACCGACACGCTGTCGTTGACTGACGCCGTCGCACTGACCCTGTCGGGACGCTACAACCACGCCCACGTCGAGCTCGACGATCAGCTTGGCACCGCGCTCAACGGCGAACACAATTACTCGCGTCTCAACCCGGCCGTCGGGCTGACCTGGAACCCGGCCGAGTCGCTGACGACGTGGCTGTCCTACGACGAAAGCACGCGCACCCCGACACCGTCTGAACTGACCTGCGCCGATCCCGAAGCGCCATGCTCGTTGCCGAACAGCTTTCTTGCCGACCCGCCGCTCGAACAGGTGGTCGCGCAAACCTGGGAGGCCGGCGCGCGCGGCCGGCTGGGCGAGTTGTTCAGCTGGAACGCGGTGCTCTACCGGACCGACCTCGAGAACGACTTGCTGTTCATCAGCGTGACCGGACTGCGCGGCTTTTACAAAAACGTACCCGGCGACCGCCGTCAGGGCGTGGAGCTGGGCATTCGCGGCAGCGTGGACCAACTGACGTTCAGCGCCAACTACAGCTATATCGAGGCGACCTACCAATCGGCGTTTACCGAATCGAGTCCCAGCAACTCCAGCGCCAGCGACACCGGCCTGCTGACGGTCGCGCCGGGGGACTGGATGCCGGGCATTCCGCGGCACAGCGTCAAGCTCTCGGCGGAGTACGCCTTTACCTCCAGATTCAGCCTCGGCGCCGACCTGATCGCCCGTTCCAGCATCTATGCCCGGGGCGACGAGAACAATGAAGATAACCACGGCCAGGTGCCCGGCTACGCGACAGTGCACCTCGACGCGCACTACTACCCCGCGCCCGCCTGGGACATCTTTCTGAGCGTCGACAACCTGTTCAACCGCCGGTACGCCAACTACGGCCAGCTCGGCGAAAATGTCTTCGCCAATTCCGCCAAACGGTTCGATGCCGCGAATGCTGTCGATACGCAGTTCCGCGCGGTTGGCCCGCCGCGAACGATCTGGTTCGGCTTCAGCTACTCGATGATTTAGGCGCAGTACAGACAGAAGCGTATTATGGGGCTATGCATGCAACGCTACCCGAACTTGCGCATTCCGATTTCCCGGCGATCCGGCGCGCGCCGCTGGACACGCTGCAAGTCAACCTCGGCTACCTCTGCAACCTGAGCTGCATCCACTGTCACGTCGCGGCCGGGCCGCGGCGAACCGAGCTGATGGATGCCCAAACGGTTGCGACGGTGCTGGAATTCCTGAGAGTCGGCGCCGGCCGGATCAAAACGCTCGACGTCACCGGCGGCTCCCCCGAGATGAACCCGCACTTCCGCGAACTCGTGACCGAGGCGCGGGGCCTCGGCGTTCACGTAATGGATCGCTGCAACCCGACGATCATCGAAGAACCGGGCTACGAATGGGTGGCGGATTTTCTCGCCGCGCACAAGATCGAAGTCATCGCGTCGATGCCATGCTACATCGCGGACAACGTCAACCAGCAGCGCGGCAAGGGCGTGTTCGACGCCAGCATCAGCGCGTTGCAAAAGCTGAACGCGCGCGGCTACGGCATCGACGGCAGCGGCCTCGAACTGAACCTCGTCTACAACCCGCTCGGCCCGAGCCTGCCGCCGAATCAACAGGCACTCGAAGCGGAATACAAACGGCGCCTCGGCGATGCCTACGGCATCCGCTTCAACAAACTGTTCACCCTCGCCAACATGCCCATCCAGCGCTTCGGCAGCCTGCTGATCTCGAAAGGCTGGTTCAACGACTACATGCAACTGCTCAAAGACGCCTACCGCCCCGAAAACCTCGACAACGTCATGTGCCGCAACCTCATCAGCGTCGACTGGCGCGGCTACGTCTACGACTGCGACTTCAACCAGATGCTGGGGCTGCCGTTCGGCGGCCAGGCGAAACCGCGGACGCACTTGCGGGAATTGATTGGCCGGAACATTGAAAATCTGCCAATTGCAATTGCCGACCATTGCTACGGCTGCACCGCCGGTCAGGGTTCGAGTTGCGGCGGCGCGCTGAATAGATAGAATTCGGCGTGGCTCAAGATGCCGGCAACGGCCTGCGGCCTTATGTCGGCCTACAACAACTAGAAGAACGTCCCAAGCGCTGCATCAACGCAGGCGCACGCTGCGGCAGCTATTTCCCGGGGCGTGAGCAACAGGATGTTGCGACCGCAGCCTACAAGGACGTATTCACGGCGGCCCGGGAAATAGCTGCCGCTGTGGGCGCCGGGAAAGTATCGAACAACGGAAAGAATAATACGCAGTGAAATCTCCCACTCGATCCGCTGATTTTGATGCCGACCTCCGGCTGATCAAAATCTCCGCGATTGCGATCGTGGTGGGCGCCATCTGCGCCGTCATCGCGCTGGTCCTGCTGCGCCTGATCGGCCTGTTCACCAACCTGCTGTTCTACCAGGACTTCGCCTTCAACCTCACCACGCCGGCGAACAACCATCTCGGCTGGTGGATCCTGGCCATTCCGGCCGGCGGCGGCCTGATCGCCGGCCTCATGGCGCGCTACGGCTCCGAAATGATCCGCGGCCACGGCATCCCCGAAGCGCTCGAAGCGATCCTGTTCGGCAAGAGCCGCATGTCGATCAAGGTCGCCATCCTCAAGCCGCTGTCGTCTGCCATCGTCATCGGCTCCGGCGGCCCGTTCGGCGCCGAAGGGCCCATCATCATGACCGGTGGCAGCGTCGGCTCGCTGATCGGCCAGACCTTCATGCTCACCGCCATAGAGCGCCGCATCCTGCTCGTCGCCGGCGCCGCGGCCGGCATGGCCGCCACCTTCAACACGCCGATAGCCGCCGCGCTGCTGGCCGTCGAAATGCTGCTGTTCGAAATGAAGCCGCGCAGCCTCGTGCCGGTCGCGCTCGCCTGCGCCACCGCCGCGGCCATCCGCCCGTTCCTGCTCGGCGACGGCCCGCTGTTCCCGGTCAACGGCGTGATCGACTACACCACGCTCGGACTCGGCTCCGCCGCCGCCTGCGGACTACTCGGCGGTGTTCTGGCCGCCATCCTGACCTGGGCCGTATACGCCTCCGAAGACGGCTTCCGCAAGTTGCCCATCCACTGGATGTGGTGGCCGATGATCGGCGGACTGATCGTCGGCCTCGGCGGCTACTTCCAGCCGCACGCGCTGGGCGTCGGCTACGACGTCATCCGCGGCCTGCTCAACGGCCAGTTTGCCCTGGGCGCGGTGGCAACCCTGATCGTCGTCAAACTCGCCATCTGGGCGTTGTCGCTCGGCTCCGGCACCTCCGGTGGCGTGCTCGCGCCGCTGCTGATGATGGGCGCGGCGCTGGGCGTATTCGAAAGCCATTTCCTGCCCGGCGGCTCGCCGCTGCTCTGGCCGCTGCTCAGCATGGGCGCGGTACTCGCGGGCGTCATGCGCTCGCCGTTTACCGCCATCGTATTCGTGCTCGAACTGACCCATAAGCTGCCGGTGCTCGGGCCGCTGCTGATCGCCGTCACGTTCGCCTACGGCTTCAGCGTCATCTTCATGCGCCGCTCGATTCTGACCGAAAAAGTAGCGCGCCGCGGCCGACACATCTTCCGCGAATATTCGGTCGATCCGCTGGTCACGCTGTTCGTCGCGCAGTTGATGAGCCGCCAGATCAAAGCCATTCCCGCCAGCCTCACGGTCGCCGAAGCGGATGCGCAATACTTCGGCGCAACGCAGGCACACCGCGCCTATCCGGTGACGGAAGAGGGCGGCCGCTACGCCGGCATCGTCACGCGCGCCGAAATCACCGCCTGGCTCGAACGCGCGCCGACCGCGGCGCTGGCCGAATGTCTGGCCGATCAGAAGTGGGTTGTCGCCACGCCGAACGAGACCTGCCGCACGGTGGCGACCCGCATGGCGCGCTACAAGCTCGAGCGCATTGCCGTGGTCAATAATGACGAGGACGGCAGGCTTATCGGCCTGCTGGCGCGCAGCGACATCGTGCGCGGTTTCATGGTGCATTACGAAAACGAACACGTCCGCGAACGCTACCTGACCTTGGGCCGGCGCGCCCACCGGCGCGTCAAGCCACATGACCTGTAACCGGCCGCCGTTTCCGGGCTGGGGCATGCCCACGTGGATTTACGACGCCGATCAGTCTATTCTGAGCGGCTGACGAGTCATGCTTCAGGGGCGTTCTATGGCAGCATTC
>DASSNT010000028.1:0-4930 GCA_035701285.1 Gammaproteobacteria bacterium
GCGACGGCCCCTATACCGGCAGCAGAAGCTATACGCTGCTGGTGAGTGGTCCCACACTCACGCTCAGCCCGCCCGGCGGCACGCTCACCGCCGATTACGGCCAGCCTTATTCTCAGACTTTCACCGCGAGCGGCGGCGAGGGGCCGTACAACTACTCGCTCACCGGCGCCCTGCCGAATGGCGTGACCTGGAGCCCGAGCAGCCATACACTTTCCGGCACGCCCACACAGACGGGCAGCTTCCCGTTTGCGGTGACAGCCACCGACACCGGCACCGGTGCCAGCGTGACCGAGAACTACATTCTCCAGGTCAGTGCGGCGGCCATCGTGCTGGCGCCGTCTTCGCTGCCCTCCGGCAAGATCGGGAGCGGCTACAGCGCCACCATCACCGCCAGCGGCGGAGCGGGCCCCTACACCTTCAGCATTACCGGCGGTGCGCTGCCGGCCGGCATTTCATTGAGTTCGGGGGGAAGGTTGTCGGGTACGCCGACCGCGGCAGGCAGCTTCAACTTCGAGGTCACTGCCACCGACAGCAACGGCCAATCCGGCAGCCGCGATTACAACCTCGACGTAGCGGCCCCGACATTAACGCTGTCACCGGCCAATCTCGCAACGGCGACTCCGGGGGAAGCCTACAACCAGAGGCTGACCGCCAGCGGCGGCACCGCTCCCTACAGCTACGCGGTCACCGCGGGCAGCTTGCCGCCCGGCCTCGACCTCGATGCGTCGAGCGGCGTGCTGGCCGGGACGCCGACAACGTCGGGCAGCTTCACCTTCACCGTAACGGCAACCGACAGCAGCACGGGCAGCGGCGCGCCATTCGATGTCTCGCGAAGCTACACGCTGACCGTCAGCACCGTGACCATCACCCTGTCTCCCGCCTCGTTGCCGGCAATGACGGTCGACGAAGCGGTCCGCCAGCAATTCAGCGCCAGCGGCGGTGCCGGCGGCTACACGTTCAGCGTGACCAACGGCGCGCTGCCGCCCGGGCTTTCGCTGTCGTCGGCCGGGCTGCTCTCCGGCACGCCGACTACGGCAGGTAGTTACAGATTCACCGTGACGGCCAGGGATGAAAACGGCTCCACCGGCGCGCGGAACTACGACGTGTCGGTGGGGCAGGGGCAGGCGGCGCCCGTGGCCCACGCGCAGACAGTCGCCGTGGCCGCGGGCAAATCCGTAACCATCGACGCGACGAAGGGCGCCACCGGCGGCCCGTTCACCGGCGCCGCGGTGAGTTCACCGCCGGCAACCGGCACCGCGACGGTGGAGGGAACGGATATCGTTTACAGTGCCCCGGCCGACGCTTCGGGCACGGTGACATTCGAGTACACGTTGTCCAACGCGGCCGGTACGTCCGCGCCGGCGCAGGTCACGGTAACGATCAACCCGCTGCCGGTTGCGCCATCGTTGACCGTCGAGGTGCCCGCCGGCGCGACCGTGCGCGTGGACCTCACGACGAAGGCGACCGGCGGCCCGTTCACGGATGCGTCGATCGTGGCTATCGACCCCTCCGAGGCCGGCACCGCGACCGTGCAGGCCACGGACTCGGGCTATGCGCTGGATTTCACCGCCGCCGGCAATTTCCTCGGCGCGGCGCAACTCACCTATACGTTGTCCAATGCCTATGCGACCTCGGCGCCCGGCACCATCAGCATCACCGTAACAGGGGCGCGCCCGGATCCTTCCCAGGATGCCGAAGTGCTGGGCGTTCTGGCCGCGCAGGCGAGGGCGACTCACCGAATGGCGCAGGGCCAGATCAATAATTTCCAGGGACGCCTGGAAACCTTGCACGATCGCGCCACGGTGACTTCCTTCAGCAACGGCATCCGCTTCAGCTCGGCCACGGCAGCCCGCGCGCGCGCCTTGCGCCAGCGCGATGCGTTCTGGAACCCGGCGCAAGACCTGAATCCTCGCCGGTACCTGGTTCAACCACAGATGCCCGCGTCGGCGGCCGCGGCGGACGATGGAACCGACGGCGGCTTCCTGCCGGACGGGCTCTCGGTGTGGACCGCCGGCGCGGTCACCTTTGGCAGCAGCACGCCGGAAAGCGCCAGCGGCATCGACTTCACCACCACGGGCGTCACGATCGGCGCGGACCAGCGAATGAGCGAGATCGTCACCGTCGGAGCCGGCGTCGGCTACGGCCACGACGTGACCGATGTCGGTGACAATGGCAGCCGAAGCACGGCCGACAGCTATAACCTCGCCGTCTATGGCAGCTACCACCCGCCGGAATCGCTGTACGTCGACGGGTTGTTCGGCTACCAATGGCTGTCGCTGGACGCCCGCCGCTACGTCACGGCCAACGACGGCCTGGTCCACGGCAGCCGCGATGGCAAGCAGTGGTTCGCGTCGCTGGCGGTCGGCTATGAGCACAACCTTCATGACCTGTTGCTTGTGCCGTACGCGCGGCTGGACGTGGCGCGTGCGCGGCTGGATGCCTACCACGAGACCGGAGACGCCATCTATGCGCTGGCTTACGAAGAGCAGAGCATCGATACCACCACCGGCAATATCGGCGTGCGCGCGCAATGGAACAACAAGGAAGACTATGGCGTCTGGATGTACAGCGTGCGCGCCGAATATCGGCATGACTTTCAGGATTCGAGCCTGGTCGCCATACACTACTTCGACCTGAGCAACGGGCCGGTGTACCACGCGAGCGCGCCCAGCCAGTCGCGCGACCACCTGCTGCTGGGCGCGGGCATGCAGTTCCAGGCGCACAACTGGTCGCTGCGGTTCGAGTACCGGAACCTGCTGGACAGCGCCGCCGGCAACACCCAGTCGATCCTGATCGGTTTCGGCATGCCACTGCCCTGATTCCTGTAATGCGACGCAGTTGTATTGACAATCATTCGCATTTGCGTTTAATCTGCAGCCATGTTCGTTTGCATCTGCAATGCCGTGTCCGAAAAGCGCATCCGCGAAGCCATCGCGGAGGGCGCCGATGACTTCGAAACACTGCAGGCGGAAACCTGCGTCGCCACCTGCTGCGGCTGCTGCGAACCGGAAGTCCGCAACCTCCTCGAAGACGCGCTGGCCGAGCAGAATCCGGCCCGCCACTACCGCGCCGCCTGAACCCCTCTGTCATTCCCGCGAAAGCGGGAATCCATTCTTCGCTTTCTAGATTCCCGCGTTCGCGGGAATGACTAGTTGAAGCTGATTGCGCGGGCCTCATCGCTGCGCTACGCTCACTGGCTCACGTCCACAAGGGAACGCGGCCATGCAAGGCGATAAAGAAGTCATCCGCCATCTCAACGGCATCCTCAAGAACGAACTCACCGCCATCAACCAGTACTTCCTGCATGCGCGCATGTACAAGAACTGGGGCCTGAAGGAACTCGACGAGCACGAGTACGAAGAATCCATCGACGAGATGAAGCACGCCGACAGCCTGATCGAGCGCATCCTGTTCCTGGAAGGGCTGCCCAACCTGCAGGACCTCGGCAAGCTTTACATCGGCGAAGACGTCCGCGACATCATCGAGTGCGACCTGAGGCTCGAACGCGAAGCGCACCCGCCGCTGCGCGAAGCCATCACCTACTGCGAAAGCGTCAAGGACTACGTTTCCCGCGACCTGCTGCAGGACATTCTCGAAAGCGAAGAAGAGCACATCGACTGGCTCGAAACCCAGCTCGACCTGATCGAGCGCGTAGGCATAGAAAACTACACCCAGAAAAAGATCTGACTTTTCTTACCCCTCTCGCTCAGGGAGACGACTGCATGGACGCAGGAGGTAGGGCAATGCCGGGAGCAATTGCCGAGGGCAGGGTGAGGGGATAAATAGACTTCCGTTCATACAGGGTCAAAATGAAAGACAACATCGAGCAGAGCCGCCGCAAATTCCTCCAATCGTCAGCTGTAGGCGCAGCCACGCTCCCCCTCGTCATGATGGGCCGCACCTACGCCGCCGAGCCCAAACGCGACGACGCCGACATCCCGGACCCGATTCGCGCCCTCAAACCGGTCACCAACGCCGTCCCGATCAAGGACAGCGAATACGAACAGCGCCTCAACAAAGCTCAGCGCCTGATGGCCGACAACAAGCTCGACGCCATCTTCATGGCCGGCGGCACGTCGCTTGAGTATTTCGTCGACGTCGACTGGTGGGTCAGCGAGCGCACCGCCGGCGTGCTGCTGCCGCGCACCGGCGACCCGATCTACATCACCCCCGCGTTCGAGAAAAGCCGCGCGCTGGAACAGATCCGCTTCGGCCACGACATCCGCACCTGGCAAGAATACGAAAGCCCCTACGAAAAGATTGCGCAAATCCTGCACGACAAGCACATCTCCACCGGCAGGATCGGAATCGAAGAACGCGTGCCGTTCTTTATCGCCAACGGCATCGGCGACGCCGCGCCGCACGCGCACCTGGTCAGCGCCACGCCGGTCACCGCCGGCTGCCGCGGCGTCAAAAGCGAAGCCGAACTTGCGCTGATGCAGATCGCCAACGACGCCACGCTGGCCGTCTATCACGCCGTTTGGCAATCGCTCGAGCCGGGCATGACGCAACAGCAGGTCTCGGACCTCGTGCAAAAAGCCTACGCGCAGCAGGGCCTCAACGGCTTCGCCAGCGTCAACGTCGGCAAGTACACCGCGCAGCCGCACGGCTCGCGCGAGCCGCAGCACATCGTCGAAGGCACCGTCGTCATGCTCGACGACGGCTGCAAAGTCGAAGGCTACACCAGCGACATCACCCGCACCTTCGTGCTCGGCAAGGCCACCGACAAGATGAAAAAAGTGTTCGCCATCGTGCAGAAAGCCCAGATCGCCGCCCGCGAAGCCGCCCGCACCGGCAACCGCATGGAAGACATCGACGCCGCCGCGCGCAAAGTCATCGCCGACAGCGGCTTCGGGCCCGGCTACAAATACTTCACCCACCGCCTCGGCCACGGCATCGGCATGGACATGCACGAGTGGTACTACGCGGT
>DASSNT010000029.1:0-4501 GCA_035701285.1 Gammaproteobacteria bacterium
CGTGCCCGGGAGCCTGGGATGCCGGCGCGCGGTCTTGGCGGCAATAACGACATTCGCGCCATCGGCGGCCGCGCGGATGGCAATGGCCTCGCCGATGCCGCGGCTGCCGCCGGTGATGAAGAGAGTTTTGCCGCCAAGATCGCCCATCGCCTTTCCTTCTTCTGTCATGCCAGCGCAGGTTGGGATCCAGTCAGAATCAGTGCGGCCGAAGGCCGCAGCCAATCAAGATCTGGATTCCAGCCTTCGCTGGAATGACAAGAATAGCCTAGATCACGTCAAACTTGATCCCCTGCGCGAGCGGCAGCTCGTTGCTCCAGTTGATCGTGGTCGTCTGCCGGCGCATGTATTGCTTCCAGGCGTCCGAGCCGGACTCGCGGCCGCCGCCGGTCTCCTTCTCGCCGCCGAACGCGCCGCCGATCTCGGCGCCCGAGGTGCCGATATTCACGTTGGCGATGCCGCAGTCGCTGCCGACGGCCGACAGGAAGTATTCGGCGTTGCGGACGTCCGTAGTAAAGATCGCCGAAGACAGGCCCTGGCGGACGTTGTTGTGCAGCGTGACCGCCTCGTCGAGCGTCTTGTACGACATCACGTACAGAATCGGCCCGAAGGTCTCGTGCTGGACGATGTCCCAGTCGTTTTCGGCGCGCGCGATGACGGGCTCGACGAAATGCCCGGGGCGATCGACCCTGTTGCCGCCGCACAGCACTTCGCCGCCGGCCTTCCTGATCGCTTCGATCGCCGCCTTATAGCCTTCGACCGCGTTTTCGTCGATCAGCGGCCCCATCAGCGTCCCGCTGTCCAGCGGATCGCCGATGCGCACCTGCTTGTACGCGTTGACCAGACGCTGCGTCAGGTCCTCGACGATGCTCTCGTGGGCGATGATGCGGCGCGTGCTGGTGCAGCGCTGGCCGGCGGTGCCGACGGCGCCGAAGACGATCGCCGGAACCGCCAGGTTCAGGTCGGCGGTCTCGTCGACAATGATGGCGTTATTGCCGCCCAGTTCGAGCAGCGAGCGGCCCATGCGGGCGGCGACCATTTCACCGACCTTGCGGCCGACCTGGCTGGAACCGGTGAACGACAGAAGGTTGACGCGCTCGTCCTTGACGAAGCGTTCGGCGAGGCGGTTCTCCGCGTCGACGAACAGCGAGAAAATGCCCGGATAGCCGTTTTCTTCCATCACCTTGTTGCAGATGTGCTGCACGGCGACGGCCGTCAGCGGCACCTTCGGCGACGGCTTCCAGACCGTGGCGTTGCCGCAAATGGCCGACAGGCACGCGTTCCAGGCCCACACGGCGACCGGAAAGTTGAAGGCGGTGACGACGCCGACGACGCCGTACGGGTGCCACTGCTCGTACATCCGGTGGCGGGTGCGCTCCGAGTGCATCGTCTTGCCGTAGAGCATGCGCGACTGGCCGACTGCAAAGTCGGCGATGTCGATCATTTCCTGCACTTCGCCGTCGCCTTCGGGCTTGATCTTGCCCATTTCCAGCGACACCAGGCTGCCCAGCGCGTCCTTGTTGTCGCGCAGCGCCTGGCCCAGCAGCCGGATGGCTTCGCCGCGCTTCGGCGCCGGCGTCTCGCGCCAGGCCTGGGCGGCGTCCTGCGCGGCGGTGATGACCCGCTCATAGTCGGCATCGCTCGCTGCCTTGACGCGCGCGATCATCTCGCCGTTTGCCGGATTGAACGACTCCAGCACCGGCCCGTCGCCCGCCCAGCCGGCCGGCGTCCAGACGCCGTCGTTGTCGGCTTTCAGACCGAGCGAGGCGAGAATCGTGGCGGCATCTTGATGGCTCATTCAATGGCTCCTGAACGTCTATTAGAGAGAAACTGTGAGTTGGCTTGTCGTTCCCGCGAAAGCGGGAATCCATCGGAAAGTTAAGCGGCTATTGTGCCAAGGCGGGCGTCCGGTTGCCACTTTGCCCCATATTACGATTCCGTCAGCCGCATGGACTTTTGCCCGGTCACGTCCGAGAATAGGGGAATTCACTAAGACTCCCTGCAACCGAATGTCCGTCGACCAGAAACTTGCCGATGCCGAAGCCCGTCCCGTGTGGCAGCCCGATAGCTGGCGGTACCGGGAAGCGGGTCATCAGCCGCTGTATCCGAGCACATCGGCGCTCAACCAGATGCTGGTTCAGCTTCACCAGTTGCCGGGGCTCGTCACCTGGGGCGAAACGGAACTGCTCAAGCACCAGCTCGCCGAGGCGGCCCGCGGCGACCGCTTCGTCCTGCAGGGCGGCGACTGCGCCGAGCGCTTTGCCGACTGCACCGGCGACCAGATCGCCGACAAGCTGAAAATCATGCTGCAGATGAGCCTGGTGCTGGTGCACGGGCTCAACAAGCGGGTGGTGCGCATCGGGCGCATCGCCGGCCAGTACGCCAAGCCGCGTTCAACCGACACGGAAACCCGCGGCGACGTCACGCTGCCGAGCTATCGCGGCGACCTGATCAATTCCGTCGAGTTCACCGAAGCGGCACGCATTCCCGATCCGAGGCTGATGCTGACCGGCTACAAGCGCGCCGCGCTGACGCTCAATCATATTCGCGCGCTGGTGAGCGGCGGATTCGCCGACCTGCACCACCCGGAATACTGGGACCTCGATTTCGTGCGCCATTCGCCGCTGGCGGCGGAATATGGCCGGATCGTCGACACAATCATGGATTCGCTGAAGTTCATGGAAACCATTTCCGGGCGTTCGCCTTCGGAAAGCAGCCGGATCGATTTCTTCACCAGCCACGAAGGGCTGCATCTGCCGTACGAGCAGGCGCAGACGCGTTTCGTCGAAGCGGTCGGCCGCTGGTATAACACGTCTGCCCATTTCCCGTGGATCGGCATGCGCACCGCCGACCTGAATGGCGCGCACGTCGAATATTTCCGCGGCATCGCCAATCCGATCGGCGTGAAGATAGGACCGACGACATCGCCCGACGGGCTGCTGCGGCTGATCGATACGCTCAACCCGGACGACGAACCGGGGCGGCTCACGCTGATTCATCGCTTCGGCGCCAGGCAGATTCGCGACCGGCTGCCGCCGCTGGTCAAGGCGGTACAGGGCAGCGGTCGCCGCGTGCTGTGGATCTGCGACCCGATGCACGGCAACACGGAGTTGGCCAGCAACGGCATGAAGACGCGGCGCTTCGAGAACATCCTCGATGAACTCGAAACTGCGTTCGCATTGCACGAGGCCAATGGCAGCGTGCTGGGCGGGGTGCACTTTGAAATGACCGGCGAGGACGTCACCGAGTGCACCGGCGGTGCGCGCGGTCTCACCGACGAAGACCTCGATCGCGCCTATAAATCCGAAGTCGATCCGCGCCTGAATTACGAGCAGGCGCTGGAAATGGCGATGCGGATCGTGGCGAGCATCCGTTCAAATAGCTGATTCGCAAAAGCCGGCTTTCTGTCATTCCCGCAAAAGCGGGAATCCATTCTTGTCAGCACGCCACATTCCCGCTCCGGGAATGGCGCCTGGCCGCACATGATAAAATGCGCGCTTTGCCCGGCGCGGCATCCAGAGGTCTTCATGCAGTATCAGCACATCCGGCCGCCGGAAGGCGGCGAGCGCATTACCGTCAATACCGACTTCAGCCTGAACGTTCCGGACCAGCCGATCATCGGCTTCATCGAGGGCGACGGCATCGGCATCGACGTGACGCCGGTGATGCTGAAGGTGGTGAACGAGGCGGTGGCGAAGGCTTACGGCGGCAAGCGCAAGATCGCCTGGATGGAGTTGTTCGCCGGCGAAAAGGCCGTCGATAAATACGGCAAGGGCGAATACCTGCCGGAAGAAACGCTGCAGGCGCTGCGCGAGTTCGTGGTGTCGATCAAGGGGCCGCTGGCAACGCCGGTGGGCGAGGGCATCCGTTCGCTGAACGTGAAGATTCGCCAGACGCTCGACCTGTACGCCTGCGTGCGGCCGATCCGCTACTTCCCCGGCGTGTCGACGCCGATGAAGGATTCGGAGCTGACCGACATGGTCGTGTTCCGCGAAAACACCGAGGACATTTACGCCGGCATCGAATGGGCCGCCGGCACGCCGGAGGTGCACGAGGTGATTCACTTCCTGCAGGACCGGATGGGCGTCACCGAAATTCGTTTTCCGTCGAGTTCCGGCATCGGCGTGAAGCCAGTGTCGCGTGAGGGCTCGCAGCGCCTGGTGCGCAAGGCGCTGAACTACGCGATCGCCAACGACCGCCGCTCGGTGACCCTGGTGCATAAGGGCAACATCATGAAGTTCACCGAAGGCGCATTCCGCAACTGGGGCTACCAGGTGGCGAAGGAGGAGTTCGCGGCGGTGGAAATCAACGGTGGGCCGTGGTGCAAGTTCCGCAATCCGCGCACCGGTCACGAGATCATCGTCAAGGACATCATCGCCGACAACTTCCTGCAGCAGATTCTGCTCAGCCCGGAAGACTACGACGTGATCGCGACGCTCAATCTCAACGGCGACTACATTTCAGATGCGCTGGCCGCGCAGGTCGGCGGCATCGGCATCGCGCC
>DASSNT010000030.1:0-7375 GCA_035701285.1 Gammaproteobacteria bacterium
GTCATCGCCACATCCTGGCGCACGGTCTTGCCGGTGAGCAGCGACACCAGCGCTGTGTAAATCGACACGCCCGCGCTCGGGCCGTCCTTCGGAATCGCGCCCGACGGCACGTGGATATGGATGTCCTGCTTGCTGAACTGCTCCGCGTCGATGCCCAGCTCGTCCGCGTGCGCCTTGATCAGGCTTAATGCCGCCTGCGCGCTTTCCTTCATCACGTCGCCGAGCTGGCCGGTCAGGGTCAGCTTCCCGCTGCCGGGCGCGCGGCTCGCTTCGATGAACAGGATGTCGCCTCCCACCGGTGTCCAGGCAAGCCCTGTCGCCACGCCGGGCACGCTGGTGCGCATCGCTAGTTCGCTCTCGAACCGAGGCGCGCCGAGAATGGCCTCCAGGCTGTCGCCGTCGATCCGGTGGCGGTCGACCTCCTTGCCTTCGGCGATCCGAACCGCGACGTGCCGCACGACGGCGCCGATTTCGCGTTCCAGATTCCGCACGCCGGCTTCGCGGGTGTAGTCGCGCACGATCCGCTTTAGCGCATCTTCGGTAATTTCGCATTGCTCCTGCGTCAGACCGGCCGCTTCCAGCCGTCGCTGTACCAGGTAGCGTTTGGCGATTTCGACTTTTTCTTCGCTGGTGTAGCCGGATAGCTCGATGACCTCCATGCGGTCGCGCAGCGGGCCCGGAATCTGGTCGAGCACGTTCGCCGTGCCGACGAACATGACCTGGCTCAAGTCGAAGTCGACGCCGAGGTAGTTGTCGCGAAAAGTGCTGTTCTGCTCCGGGTCGAGCACTTCGAGCAGCGCCGACGAGGGATCGCCGTGAAAGCCCGCGCCGAGCTTGTCCATTTCGTCGAGCATGAACAGCGGATTGCGTGTGCCGGCCTTGCGGATCGACTGAATGATCGTGCCGGGCAGCGCGCCGACATAGGTGCGCCGGTGGCCGCGAATCTCGGCTTCGTCGTGCACGCCGCCGAGGCTGCCGCGCACGAACTTGCGACCCATCGCCTTGGCGATGCTCTGGCCGAGCGACGTTTTGCCGACGCCGGGCGGCCCGACAAAGCACAGAATCGGGCTTTTGCCTTCAGGATTCAGCTTGTGGACCGCGAGATGCTCGAGGATGCGGCGCTTGATCTTCTCGAGACCGTAATGATCCTCGTCGAGAATCTTGCGCGCGTGTTCGATATCGATGTTGTCTTCGGACAACTTCGACCATGGCAGTTCGGTCATCCAGTCGAGGTACGTCCGCACCATTGAATATTCGGCCGCCGCTTCCGGAATGCGTTCGAGACGCTTCAGCTCGGCGCGCGCTTCGCGCTCAGCTTCCTCGGGCAGGCCGGCCTTGGCAATCGCTTCGTCCAGCTCATCGATTTCCGCCGACTTGCTGTCTTCTTCACCCAGCTCCTTCTGGATGCTGCGCAACTGCTCGCGCAGCAGCACTTCGCGCTGGCGCTCGTTCATGCTCTCCTTGGTGCGCTCGTTAATTTTCTGCGACAGGCGCAGCACTTCGAGTTGGTGATCGAGCAATTCGCTCACCCGGTCGAGACGACGGTCGATGTCGATCAGTTCGAGGACTTCCTGCTTTTCCTCCGGCTTGATGTTCATGTAGGCGGCAATCGTGTCCGCCAGCAGCGCCGGCGAGTCAATCGACTGAACCGCCTGCACCAGTTCCGGCGGCGTCTGCGGCAACAGTTCCAGCGCCTCGGTCGCGCGCTGCTTGAGATTCACCATGCGCGCCTCGATCTCGGTCGGCACCGCCTCGCTCTCGCGAATCGCTTCAAAGCGCGTCAGCATGAACGGGTGGCCTTCGACAGTGTCGAGCACACGGAAGCGCTGTTCGCCCTGGCAGACGAGATGATGCGTGCCATCGGGCGTCGTGATGTAGCGCAACACGTTGCAGATCGTGCCAATCTTGTACAGGTCGTCCGGTTTCGGCTCGGCATCGTTCGGATCGCGCTGCATAATGAGCCCGACCGGCCGCTCGCTGCGGATAGCTTCCTGCGCCGCTTCAGCGGAGCGCTTGCGCCCGATCGCCACCGGCAGCACCAGACCCGGAAAAAGCACCATGCCGCGCACCGGAATCGTGATCAGCACATCTTCGGGCAGCTTGCGGGTGGCCACCGAGCGGTCATCACCCTCGGCACGTGGATTCTGATCGTCTTGATGTTCGTATGTTTCGGCCATGTCAGCGGTGGTCCTAACCCTTATGTAATGCGATGTAGAGGCAGCCGTCGAGCAATTCGCGGCGCACCATTTCGTACCGGCTGCCCGGCAGCGCGATGCGGCGCTCGAAGCGGCCGTGGGGAATTTCGAGCCGGCGGAAAATGCCTTCGTGGCTTTCCAGCGGCAGGCGGCGCTCGCCGCGGATCACGATTGCGCCGGTTTCCAGCACGACTTCGACCTGGTTCGGACCGACGCCGGGCAGCGCCGCCAGAATCCACAACGCCTGATCGGTTTCGTAAATGTCGATGGGGGGTTCCCATACAGGGCGACGGGCACGGACCGCGGGACGAAAGAATTGCCGCTGCAGCCGCTCGGCGCGCTCCAGCATTTCACAGGCCTCCGCCCACATGCGGTTTTCCAGATCTCGCGAATCCATGCGATCTACCTCGTAAGCTGATACGTCTAAGATAGGGGTTTGGAGCAGGAATTCAAATCAGGGCCAACGGAGGCAACGGAGCGAGGCGGCCCGCCTGTGGAGAGCTTGTCAGCGAGCTCCGAAATCCATGATCAGCAGTTTACGCCAATGGTCGCGCTGACGAATTCGATGCCACGGGGAAGGCAATCGTGCATTCGATGCCGTTCGGGTGACCGCCGTGCAGCGATAATAAGGCTTAGAATTTTTTTGCCCCCCCTCTTGAAATCATCTTCAATAACCCTAGATTTCTGGTCGTTCAGAGCCGGCCTGCCGGGCTCGGTCCCCGCGGCCGGGATTGGTAACCAAACTCAGGAGGTAACAACAATGGCTGTCACTGAATTGATGCCGTGGAATCGCAGTCGCCGCCTTCCGGTGCAGCGCGTCGATACGCTGCAAGGCGGCAGGGATCCCTTCGTCTCGCTTTATCACGAGATGAACCGGCTGTTCGACGATGTCTGGAATGGCTTCGGCCTCGTGTCGTCCGATTACAACCATCCCGCGACGCCGAGCGTTGACCTCGTCGAGACGGAGGAGGACTTCCGTCTCAGCGTCGAACTGCCGGGCGTGGACGGCAAGGACGTCGAGGTCCTGCTTACGGACGAGGCGCTGACGATTCGCGGCGAGAAGAAGATGGAGGACGAAGATCGCGAGCGCCGCTTCAGCGAACGCTTCTACGGCAGGTTCGAACGCAGAATTTCGCTGCCCGATGAAGTGGAGGCGGACAAGGTCGAGGCCTCGTTCAGGAACGGCGTCCTCACCGTGAAGCTGCCTCGCAGCGCGAAAGCACAGGAGAAGGTGCGGCGTATCCCGTTGCAGGCTGCCTGATCAGCACGGGAGTCGCATAAATCCTCCTGCTGGCGCCGGGCGCCGCGCGGGCACCATCGCCGGCGCCCGGCACCGTTTCAATTTGCCGTTATCGCGTAAACCCGAATCGTCACGCGTGGTTGGCGTCAGTGTCCTATATACTACGCCGCCATGCGCGCCGCCTCCCTCGTTCTGGTCATGACGCTGCTTATCGCAACGGCACTGCCGGCCCTTGCGGCGCCATGTCCCGCCCCGCCGGCCAACCATCCACCGGCACGCTGGCACCATCAGTATTTATGGGAGGCGCTGGCGACGCGGCAGTACGTTGTGGGCGACATTCGCATCCACGTCGCGCCGATTTACAACCTGAGCGATCCTGACGAAGACGCTTGGTACGCGCACACCGTCGATGCACTGCACGTGCCGACGCACGATCAGACAGTGCGCGACCAGTTGCTGTTCCGATCCGGCGAGCCGGTACGAGCCTCGCTGATTTACCAGACAGAGCGGCGCCTGCGCGACCTCGAGTTTCTGCAGCGCGTCGCGATTACGCCGGCTGGCTGCCACGACAATCGCGTCGACGTTGACGTGAACGTCAAGGACGCCTGGACGCTCAAGCCGGAGATTTCGTTCACGCGCATCGGCGGCGACAACATCGTCCAGTTCGAGCTGGAGGAGGAAAACCTGCTCGGCTACGGCAAAACGATTGCCGTCGGCCACTTGCACGGCACGCAGCGCAACCAGAACTACGTCGATTACTTCGACCCGGCGCTCGCGGGATCGCGCTGGCAACTCTTTGCCAGCCTTGCCAATCTGAGCGACGGTTACAACCGGGCGGTGTCGATCGAGCGGCCGTTCTTCGCCAACACAACCGCGTGGTCCGGCGGCGCGAGCTTTGTCGACCAGCAGACCGACGTCAATTTCTACAACCGCGGCGAGCGCAGCTGGGCCGCGGTTGATCGCACCCGCCAATTGTCGCTGTCCTGGCAGCACCTCGTCGCCTGGGATGGTGTCAACGGCTGGCGCGCCGGGCTGCGCTACATCGACGATTCATACGACTACGGCGGACTGAGAGCCATCGAGCCGGCGCTCCGACCGCCGCCGGGATTGCCGGACCGGCAGTTTCGGGGCCTGCAGGCAACGGTCAGCTTCTTCCAGGATCGCTACGCGACGTTTCACAACCTGCGGCTCGTCGGGCGGGCCGAAGACTACAATCTCGGCTGGGCCGCCTCGACCGCGTTCGGTTACTTCCCGACGGCCTTCGGCAGCAGCAGCAATGCTTGGATCGGCGGCGTCAGCGCCACCTATGGCATGCGGCTGCCGGCGCACAGCGTGCTGTTCATGAACGGCGGCTTCGGCGGCCGGTACGCGCGCAACGCGTGGCGCGGCAGCTACGCCGGTGCCGGCGCCACCTATTACAACCAGCACTTTGGCACGCAGACGCTGGTCGCTCACCTGGACGCGGACTGGCGCCTGCGCGCTGACCCCGAAGACCAGTTGTATCTCGGCGGGCTGGCCGGCTTGCGCGGTTACCCGAACTACTTTCGCGCCGGCGATCGACGCTGGCAGTTCACGCTTGAGGACCGCATCCTGACCTCCCGGTTCGTGCTGGAAACGTTCCAGGTCGGCTACGTGTTCTTTGTCGATGCGGGCCAGACTCACCAGTTCAACGGACATGGCTGGAGCCCTGTGTTCAGCGACATCGGCGGCGGTCTGCGGTTCGGGAACGCGCGGTTTTCGTTTGCCAACGTGATTTACGTGACGGTGGCGGTGCCACTGGTACGGCGATCGGAAGCGGGTGGATATCAGATCATCATTGGCGACGTGGTGAACTTTTAACCGGCTACTGTCGCTAGCCGTTCTGAAGCCGCGTTTTCCCCGCCTCGATCTGCTCGGGCGTGCCGTACAACACCAGCGTGTCGTCATCCTGCAGCACCGTGTCCGGCTCGGGCTGGCGGCCGACGATGCCGCTGCGACGCAGCGCAGTCACCATGACGCCGCCCGCTTCGAGCTTCAGCTCGGACAGCGCGCGGCCGATCGCGTAGTCGTCGCCCTCCAGCGTTACCGTGTCGAGCTGACCGCGAAACGCCTGGCTGCTCGGCATCGGCAAGGCGCCCTGCCCGCGAAACACATTGCGCAGCAGCGCGTAGCGGTCGCTGCGCACCCGCTGGATGCGGCGGAAGATGCGGCTGGCTGGCACGTGCAGCAGCGTCAGCAAATGCGACACCAGCATCAGGCTGGCCTCGAGCGTTTCGGGGATGACTTCGGTCGCGCCCTCCGCCTGCAACGCCTCCAGATGACTGTCGTCGCGGGTTCGGACCAGCACCGGGATATCCGGCCGCGCGCGCTTGGCGACCTTCAGAATGGTGAGCGCCGTGCGCACGTTCGAGTAGCTGATCACCAGCGCGCGGGCGCGCGCCAATCCCGCCGCGTGCAGTACATCGTATTCTGTGGCGTCGCCGAAGAAGGCCTCGTCGCCGGCGGCGCGCGCCGCCTTGATTCGCGCCGGGTCGAGATCCAGCGCGACGTACTCGAAGTTCTCTTCTTCGAGAAAGCGGGCGACGTTCTGGCCGACGCGGCCATAGCCGGCGATGACGATATGACCGGCCGAGGTGACTTCGTGGCGCTCCATCGCCGCCTCTTCGATCTGCGTGTCCTCTTCGAGCGGCGTGTGGAAAACCAGCGTCGCGATGTGGCGGTTAAACAGTACGATAATCGGCCCGACCATCATCGTGATGACGATCACCGCCAGCGCGAACTGCGCCACCGCCGGCGTCGCGACGCCGGTGCTGACCGCCAGCGCCAACAGCGCAAAGCCGAACTCACCGCCTTCGGACAACACCAGCCCGGTGCGCAGCGCCATGCTGCGTTCGGTGCCGATCGCCCGGGCGAGGAACGACGTGAGCAGCGTCTTGAGCACCAGCAGAGCAACGACGGCGACCAGTATCCAG
Source organism: Gammaproteobacteria bacterium (assembly GCA_035701285.1). Lineage (GTDB taxonomy): Bacteria > Pseudomonadota > Gammaproteobacteria > Natronospirales > DASSBR01 > DASSBR01. The sequence goes on from DASSNT010000030.1 coordinate 6,387, forward strand.
ACGCCCTGCTCGCGAATCACGACAGGGTCGACCAGCATCCCGATGGTGACAAAAAACAGCCCCAGCAGCACGTCGCGGAACGGCCTGATTTCCGCCTCGATCTGGTGGCGAAACTCGGTTTCCGACAACGACATGCCGACCAGGAACGCGCCCAGCGCCAGCGACAAACCGAGGTTTTCGGTAATCCAGGAGGCGGCCAGCGTAAACAGCAGGACCGCGAGCGTGAACAATTCGGACGAGCGCGCCGCAGCCACGCGATAAAAGATCGGCCGCAGCAGCCAGCGGCCGGCGATCAGAATGAGGCCGAGGGCCAGCACGCTTTTGCCGGCCGCCCATGCCAGATTCATGCCGAGGGTGCCCGGCGCGCCATGCGCCAGTTCCGGGATCAGGATCAGGAACGGGATGACGACAATGTCCTGGAACAGCAGCACCGCGATCGCGCGCTGACCGTGCACCAGGCTCAGCTCGCGCTGATCCGCCAGTTGCTTCACCACGACGGCGGTCGACGACATCGCGAACGCCGCGCTGACCACCAGCGCCATGCCCGGCTTGAGTTCGAAGACGTACAGCCCGATGCCCCAGATGATCAGCGTCGTCAGCGCCACCTGCGCCCCGCCCAGCAGCAGCACGGCGCGCCGCATCAGCATCAGGCGCTGCAGCGAGAACTCGAGGCCGAGCGTGAACAGCAGGAAGACGACGCCGAATTCGGCGAGCACGCGGGTCTGTTCGGCATCGGGGATCCAGGCGAGGCCGTGCGGCCCGACCAGCACGCCGGTGAACAGGTAGGCGAGCACCGCCGGCAGACGCGCGCGGCGCAGCAGCGTACCGGCGATCACGGCGAGCGCCAGCAGCAGGACGATCAGCAGCAGATTGGCGCTGCCGGCTATATGTTCCGTCGTCTCGGGCATGGCGGAATCATAGCATCTGAGACTACGTTATCCCGTCAGTCTGCCTGCGCCGCACCGGGATAACAATGGCCGCTCACACTG
>DASSNT010000031.1:0-20035 GCA_035701285.1 Gammaproteobacteria bacterium
GCACCGGTGTGCCGGCTTCCGCTTGCTTCAAAATCCCCAAAATCTGGCGGTCACTGAATCGAGACTTCCTCACGTAGAACCTCCTCATCTCATTGAAGAAAATTCTACTTCTGATCGCCGTTATTTTCCGGGAGGATTACCGTTTATCACCCTTGACAGGTTATGAACGCGCTGCCAGAGTAACCTCTTAATTAACGCTAAAGGGTTATTTCTTGACCAGCTATAAATCCCTACGGCTCGCTTGTCTGCGGCAGGCTATGGCCGTCTTTGTGCTGGCCGCAGCCGCTGTTGTGTTGTGCCCGGCGACGCAGGCCGCGACTTCATCCGCGTCCGCCCGAGCACCCGCCATCTCTTCCCAGGGCGACACTGCCGGGCCGGCCCCGGCGATGCGGATTCGCATTAACCGCGCGTCGCATTTGTTGACCGGCCCGTGGCGCTTCCACCTTGGTGACGATATGCGCTGGGCCGCGCCGGACTTCGACGCTTCGCGCTGGGAAACCGTCGACCTCACACCCGCGCCCGGCGCGCACGATGGCGACGTGGGTCTGACGGACTACGTACCCGGCTGGCGGGCACGCGGCCATGAAGGCTATTCCGGATACGCGTGGTATCGCACGCGCATCAGCGTCGACGCTCCCGCCGGCACCCCGATCGCCCTGCTCGCGCCCGCGTATGTCGAGGATGCCTACCAGTTGTTCTGGAACGGGACATTGATCGGCGGATCGGGCGACTTTTCGGGCGAGACGCCTGTCATTTACAGCACCAGACCGCAGGTTTTCCGTTTGCCGCCCGAGGCCGTGAACGGCCACGACGCCGTCATCGCCATACGCGTCTGGATGCGTGCCGGGCTGGCCCGCGTGCCGGACGCAGGCGGTATCCACATCGCGCCCATGCTCGGCACGAGCGAAGCCATCAATGCGCAATACCAGCTGGACTGGTTGGAAACGTTCAAGGGTTACGTGGTTGAGGTCGTCGAGCCTTTCGGATTCGTGTTGCTGGCGTTGCTGGCCTGGTGCTTCCGCGCGGCGATAGCGCGCGGACGTTTTGTCCCTTGGTTGTGCGCGGCGCTGCTGGTGACCGCGGCATACAGGCTCAACCAGGCGGTTTATACCTGGACGCCGTATGAAAATTTGTCGACATACCTTGCCGTGCATTGGGCCCTGATACCGCTGGGGCTTGGGGCATGGCTTATGGCATGGCGTCATTGGTACCAGGTTGAACGTTGGCCATGGCTGACGTACGCCATCGGCGGCATTACCCTGTTGAGCGCGGTACTGGTGCTGACGCTGCCGCACGATACTCTCGCCATGGTGCGTCCGATATGGCGTGTGCCGCTGGCCATCGTGCTGCTGGCGACTGCCATTGTCGGGCTGCGCCAACGGCAGCCGGATCGTCTGCTCACGTTCATCACGGTGTTGTTTGTCGCGGTGAGTCAGTTCAGCGGCGAACTGGCAGCGTTGGGCGTGCCCTATATCTGGTTCCCGTTTGGCACCGGCGTCTCGCTGACGCAGTACGCCTATGCCGGCATCATCGTGGGTCTGGCCGCCTTGCTGATCCGGAGAGTGCAGCGTGTCGTAGCGAACCGGGATGTCAGTACGGAGATCAGCAGCGATAGAATCCTGTTAGATTCTCAATGACAGTTGCGTCCATCATTGAGCCCCGCTGATATCGAGGCTGACTTAGCAGGAAAAACAATGCTGCAAATGCGTCCAAACTGCGAATGTTGTGACACGGATTTACCGCCCGATTCGCAGGAGGCGATGATCTGCACGTTCGAGTGCACGTTCTGCTCACGTTGCGCCAGAGATGTTCTCCACGGCACATGCCCGAACTGCGGCGGGAACTTCAGCCCGCGCCCCGTCCGGCCTCAGCGTCTTTTGGACAAATACCCGCCGTCTGCGGACCGGGTGCTCAAACCTGGCGGCTGCGGCGACGTAGCCTGACAAGTCGCCTGAACCAGCCTGGCGACCTCTCGGTTTTCCGTCTCCTGTCTTTTAATCCGCCGGCGGCAGCGTCGGGTTGTAATCCGGATATGGCGGTTTTTCGTACTTCGGCAGCGGATGCTCGCGCAGCTTCTGCATCAGCACCTCGACCGCCTTTTCGAGCTGCGGATCGTGGCCCTGGCGCACCCGTTCCGGGTCCTGCCAGACTTCGATATCCGGCGCGATGCCATGGTTCTCGACTTCCCATTTGCCGTGTAATCCGTAAATCGCCCAGCGCGGCGCTGTGACGAAGCCGCCATCCATGAGCTGCGGATAGTTGCCGATGCCGACCAGCCCGCCCCAGGTGCGCACGCCGATCAGCGGGCCGATGTCCGCCTTGCGGAAGTACCAGGGCAGCGCGTCGCCGCCGGAGCCGGCGAACTGGTTGATCAACAGCGCTTTCGGCCCCTGGATCGCCTGCGTCGGCTCGGTGTAGCTCTCGCCTTCGCGCGCCATGACCAGGCTCATCACCGGCCGGCGCAGGTAGTCGATAATGTAGTCGGCCAGCTGCCCGCCGTGGTTAAAGCGCTCGTCGATTACCGCGCCCTGCTTGTCGGTCTGCGCAAAGAAATAGCGGTTGAAGCTGGTAAAGCCGCCGGTCGCGGTATCGGGCAGATGCACGTACGCCAGCTTGCCGTCGCTGAGCTCGTCCACCTTGCGCATATTGCTCTCGATCCAGTTGAGATGCCGCAGCTTGAACTCGTCGTCGATCGGCACGACCGTGACTTGCCTCGAATCGCTGCCGTCGGCGCGCGGCCCGACCGTCAGCACGACCTGTTCGCCGACGGTATCCTGGAACGGACGATACAGATTGTCCGGCGCGTGCAGCGGTTTGCCATTGACGGCGAGCAGATATTCACCTGCCTTGACGTTCACGCCCGGCTGCGTCAGCGGCGCGTGCAGGTCCGGGTTCCAGTTTTCGCCGGTGTAGATTTTCGCAAAGCGGTAGCGGCCGTGATCAACCGTATAGTCCGCGCCGAGGAGGCCGACCTTGATCTTCGGCTGGTCCGGTTCCGCGCCGCCGCCGACGAACATGTGCCCGACCGACATGTACGCGAGCATCTTGCGGAACAGGAAGTTCAGATCCTCGCGGCTGGCGATGCCGGGCAGGTACACGGCGAAGCGTTTCTCGGCCTTGGCGATGTCGTAGCCGTGATAGTTTGGGTCGTAAAAGAAATCCCGCTCGATCCGCCAGATTTCGTGATACATCTGCGCCCACTCGGCGTGCGGCACCACATGAATCTTCATGCCGTCCGTGTTCAGCTTGCCGTCGCCCGGCTTCGGCGGCTCGTCGGTCTTGGCAATGAACCACGCGTGATGCGTCTCGTACAGCATCTTGCTGCCGTCGGCGGACAACGCGAAGCCGCTGACGCCGTCGAGCAGCTTCTCCGTCTTGCGCTTGTCGAGGTCGAACTTCTGCAGCTTCAGCGAGGGCTCGCCAAAGCTCGGCACCTGCGCCGCTTCCAGCAGGAACAACTCGCCCGCCTTGCCCGCTTGCATGCCGACGTAATTCGCCGCTTCGATCGGCAGCGCCAGGGTCCGCTGCAGAATGCCGTCGAAGTCGATGCGCACCGGCTTCGGCTTGTCGGCCTTCTTGTCGCCCTTGTCGTCGTCATGCTTGTCCGAATCCGCCTTGCCCTTTTCCTCGTCGCTTTCCGGCTTCAACGGCGACGACAAGTCCTTGCGCAGCACCGCGACGTACACGCTGCGCGTAACCGGATGCGCTTCGCTGGTCATGTTCAGCCAGCCGGTGGTCAGGCCCATGTCGGTGCTGGCGGTGAAATAGAGGTACTTGCCGCTCCGGTCGAAACTCGGATACAGGCAGTCGCTCATGCCGTCGGTGACCTGCGTCGCGCGCTCGTCTTCGAGCGAATAAACGAATACCGCGCGCAGGTGATTCGGCAGTTGCTTGGTGTAGGCCAGCCAGCGGCTGTCCGGCGCCCACACGACGTCGAACTCGTGCAGCGGCGTGTCGAAGCGGTCGGTATCCACCTTGACCGGTTCCCGGTCGTCAAGATCGACGTACCACAGGTTCAGGCGTTTGTCGGCGTACGCGATCTTCTTGCTGTCCGGCGACCAGACCGGCGTATAGAAGAACGACGGCGGCGTGCCGAGCTTGATCTTGCGCGGCGGCTTCAAGCCGTCCTGGCTGCGGATGTAAAGCGCGTATTCCCCGGAAGCGTCGGAAAAATAGGCGATCCACCTGCCGTCCGGCGACCACGCCGGGTCGCGCTCGGCGGCGCCGGGCGTGCGGGTGATGTTGCGTACGTCACCCTTTTCCGCCGGTACCGTCAGGATTTCCCCGTGCGCCTCGAATACAGCGCGCTGGCCGGTCGAGGAAATGCCGGCGTTGAGGATCTCCTCGGCAACCTTTTTAAACTGCGGCCGCGTCTCCGGCAGCGGGCTGGTGACGGTCACGCGCACCGGCTTGCTGGTGTGCGCCGCAAGGTCGTACAAATGCAGCGCGCCCATCTGCGAATAGACGATCGCCCCCGGGCCGGCCGACGCCGAGTCGATGTTGAAACCGTCGTTTTCGACGAGCTGCGTCACCTTGCCGCTCTGCGTGTCGTAGGCGAACAGCGTGTCCGGCCCGTTGCGGTCGGACAGAAAATAGACGGTGTCGCCGACCCACATCGGGTTGCTGTCGTTGGAGTTGTCGCGCGGAATCTTCGTCACGTGCGAATCCGAAAGCCGGGCAATCAAGATCGGCGTCGTCTGCCCGCCGCGATACAGCCGCCAGTCCGGCTCCCACTGAAACACCGGGCTGTAGGCAATGCGCGTGCCGTCGGGCGAATACGATCCGTCTTCCGCCATCGGCAGCGGCAGTGCCTGCGGCAGGCCGCCGGCGAGCGCGACCACGTACAGCTTGTTCGAGTCGTTGGCGCTGGCGCGATGCGAGCGCACCAGCACGCCCTTGCCGTCCGGCGTCCAGGCCACCACCGTGTCACCGTCCGGATGCCAGGTCAGCCGCTTCGGCTGGCCGCCCGCCGCCGGCACGACATAGGCGTCGTAATTGCCGTCGACATTGGCGCTGTACGCGATCCACTTGCCATCCGGCGAGAACAGCGGATCCACGGCGTTCGCCGGCCCGCCGACCAGCAGTTCCGCATCGCCGCCCGCGCGAGGAACGGTCCAGATATCGCCGCCATAAGCGAACGCGATCTGCGTCTTCGACAACGTCGGCGTCTGCAACAGCAGCGGTGCGTCGGTCGCGCCGAAGCAAAGGCCGGAGAAAAGCAGCAAAGTGGCAGTGAGAACCGTGCGCATAACCATCCTCCAGACGGCTTCAAGGCGGGACTAGATTGAGTTTATGCAAAATTGCAGAAGTCTGCTACGCTCAAGCCGGTCGTCGGCTGACGGGGCGCAACCGCCTGGATTTCGCGTCAACCGCAGGATATTCCGGAAATCTGGCCGGCAGCCGGCGCCAGGAGAAGGATCGATGGCTGGAATGGGCAGTAAATGGCGATTCTGCCAGCACGGAACGGAGCAATGAAACAATGAGCCAAGCAAAAAATACGATTTGCCTTTGGTACGATGGCGGGGCCGAGGAAGCGGCGCATTTCTACGCCAGCACCTTCCCCGATTCATCCGTTGTCGCGGTGCATCGAGCACCAGGAGATTTCCCTTCCGGAAAGGAGGGGGACGTACTGACGGTCGAATTTGTCGTGATGGGGATTCCCTGCCTCGGACTCAATGGCGGACCCGCCTTCAAGCATAACGAATCATTCTCGTTTCAGGTCGCAACGGCCGACCAGGCCGAAACCGACCGTTACTGGAACGCGATCGTCGGCAACGGCGGCGAAGAGAGTGCGTGCGGCTGGTGCAAGGACAAATGGGGCCTCTCCTGGCAAATTACGCCGGTGGCTTTGACAAAAGCGGTAACCGACCCCGATCGGGCGGCGGCCAAGCGCGCGTTCGATGCGATGATGGAGATGACAAAGATCGACATCGCTACCATCGAGGCGGCACATCGCGGCTGAAGCGGGTAGTGACACACTGAGCTCGGAGTCAGTCCGCGTGTTGTAACAGTCGCAACGACAGCTTCGCCTCTCCACGCGTATCCGCCGTATACGTCCGACATGGCTGAAATTCTCGAGTCCGTTCCGCGTCGCCGATGGCTGCGACGCGTGATGATTGCCTTAACGCTCGCTGCAATCCTCCTGGTGCTGTTCGGCGTGCCGTGGTGGACGTTGCTTGCCGCAGGGAATCAGTGGCCGGGCGCTGTTTTTATTGGCGCGACCGTCGCGGTGGCTGTTGCCCTGGCCGCGTTCCTCCCCTTGATGTACTTCGGGCACCGCAAGCATCGCGACTGGGCGGCGCGGGTCGGCGACATGATTCTCGGCGTGGCCTGGGTGCTGTTCGCGTGGTCGGTGCTCGGCAACATTTTGCGGCTGGGATTGGCGCTGGGTGGTGTGGCCGATCCGCTGCGCTCGCGGGTCGTCACGGCCGCGGTCGTCGTGGTGTCGGCGGGGCTGATGGTGTGGGGCTGGTTCGAGGCGATGCGCGTGCCGCGTGTCCGCTACGTGCGGGTGCCGGTTGACGGGCTCGATCCGCGGCTGCACGGTCTGCGGATCGTGCAACTCAGCGATATTCATTACGGGCCGATCGATCGGACGGTTTGGGCGCAGCGCGTGGTCACCGCCGTGAATTCGCTCGATGCCGATATCGTCTGCATTACCGGCGATCTCGCCGACGGCACGGTGGCGCAGCGGCGTGGTCAGGCGGCATCGCTGGGGCACGTGCGCGCCCGGCTGGCCAGGGTCTACGCGCCGGGCAATCACGAGCATTACAGCGAGCCGCGCGAGTGGCTCGACTACGTGAACGGGCTGGGCTGGAAGCCGTTGTGCAACCGCCACGTCACGGTCCGGCGCGGTGGCGCGGCCCTGGTCATCGCCGGCATTGATGACGCGAGCACGGCACCGACCAGTGAAGCCGACCTGGACGCCGCGCTCGCGGGCGCCGATGAGCGTCTGCCCGTACTCCTGCTGGCGCACCAGCCGAAGCAGGTCGAGGCCGCCGCCGCGCGCGGCGTGGCATTGCAGCTCGCCGGCCACACCCACGGCGGCCAGATCTGGCCGTTCGGGTTGATCGTGCGTCTGGCCCAGCCGTCGATCGCGGGCCTCACCCGTCACGGCGAACGGACCTGGCTTTACACCAGCCGCGGCACGGGCTTCTGGGGGCCGCCGCTGCGCATTTTCGAACCCAGCGAGATAACGGTGTTGATGCTGGCGGGTACCGCGTAGGGATTTTGGCTAACGCGTAGCCAGGTTATGCAGCACTCCGGTGTCCACAAGGCGTTTCCACACCTTGTCGTGCACGTGGGTTGCGAATGTTGCCGTGAGGTGATGCTTGTTGCGCCAGACGACAATGCCGTCGATGATCGTCTGGCATACCGGCGCCCGCGGGCAGATCACCGGATTAATGTTCAGCTCGTATACGTTCGCGTACCGCACGGCCAACGTCCGATAAAAGGCGTCGCTCAACGGTTTCTCGATCGGCACCATCACCAGGCAGTCGTTCGCATTGTGCGTACCTGACAGGCAGTCGGCAGGGTCCAGTTCGCCGCTGCCCATGATGCTGTCGATAATCAAAGCCCGGGCGCCCGCCGCACGGATTTCATGAAGGGTCTGAGTCATCGTCCGGAGGTTGAGTTCGGCGAGTGAATCTTTCGAACCATCGCTGGCCCCGAACTTGTCCCGCCACCAAGCGTTGTCGCGCGGTTTTTGCACGAGCACGACTATGTCGGTACCAAGCTTGGGCAGCACGTTCTTATACCAGTCCGCTCTCGCCGCGTCGCACCTCTTCTGCTCTTTCGCCGGCCAGCGAAGATTCTTGACGCCTGCCTGCCAGGAGCAGGCGATGACGATATTAAGCGACAGCGTAAAATCGTGCTCTTTGGCGAGCTTGATGAACATCGGGGCGAGCATCCGCGCGTTGCTGTCGCCTACCAGGGTGATGTGCGGTCCACTACCTTTTACAACTACGCAGCTGATTAAATCCGACGGCGTGCAAAAGAGGTCCGGCGGCCCTCTGTCGTCGGCCACTTCCTGCCAGTCAATATCGGGAGGCACTGGCGTGTTCTGATCCAGGCCCATCTCGGGCAGCATCAGGATGGAGCTTGAGGCCGTTCCGGTTGCAGTTATCAGTGCGGGCTGGTTCGCTCGCGTGAGGACTGTCGGAATGGCGGTGACCGCCACGACAACGCTGGTCGCCAGGCCGGCAATAATGGTGCCCCAGCGAAACTGGCCAAGAATGTTTGACTGGCGGATCGGCATTTCCAGCACCTGGTACGAGAGCGCAGCCAAAGCCGTGCCGAGCCCGGCGGCCAGCGCCGCGATGACAACAGGACGTGTGTCCAGCATGGTCAGCAGCGCGAGCATCACGGGCCAATGCCACAGGTAAGTGCCGTAGGAGATACGCCCGAGATAAACCGGCAGCGGGAGCGAGAGCAGGCGTGCCAACCCTCCGTTTACGGGCGCCATGAGCCCCGCGATGGTGGCAACGGAGAGTGCGGCGGCGGCAAGTCCACGGACCGATGGGCGAGGCGGGTAAGGACAAGCAGCAGAGCCGGAAAGACGAAGTAAAACTGTTCCTCGACGGACAGCGACCAGAAGTGCAGGAATGGGCTCTTGTCGATGGCCGCGCCGAAATAGTCGTTGGACTGGAACAGGAAGTGCCAGTTCGCGAAGTACAACAGCGCGCTCTGTGCGTCCCGAACAAACGGCAGTCGCGCCGCAGTGGGAAGTATCAGCATAAAGACAGTACTGGTGACGACGATGGTCACTACCGCCGCTGGCAGCAGTCGGCGGACCCGGCGTGCGTAGAAATGGCCGAGGCGCAGCGTGCCGGACCGGTCGATTTCGCTGAAGATGACGTTGGAAATCAGAAATCCGGACAGGACAAAAAATATGTCAACGCCGATAAATCCGCCATCAACTGCCGACAAACCGGCATGAAACAGGAGAACAAGATATACGGCGACGCATCGAAGGCCGTCGAGTGCCGGGCGATAGGACCAGGACATCACCCTTCACTCCAGAACGGGTTCAGCATTTAATTCCCTTTAAAGGCTGCATAATGGAGGTTAGTTGTATAGCATCTTGCTCAGTCTGAGTCCAAAAGCGCCTCTACCTTGCCGGCGATGTGATGGGGCTTGGTCGTCGGCGGGTAGCGCCGTTCTACCCGGCCGTCCCGATTAATCAGAAACTTGGTGAAGTTCCATTTGATCCGACTGCCGAGCAGGCCGCTCTGCTGCGACTTTAGATGCCGGTACAGCGGGTGCGTGTTGGGGCCGTTGACGTCGACTTTGGCGAACAGCGGAAAGGTGATGTCGTAGGTGGTGGAGCAGAATTGCTGAATCGTGGCTTCATCGCCCGGCTCCTGATGCGCGAACTGGTTGCACGGGAAGCCGAGAACAACCAGCCCCTCGTCACGATAGCGCCGGTATAACGATTCCAGCCCGGCATACTGTGGCGTAAAGCCGCAGCGGCTGGCGACGTTGACGATCAGCAGGACTTTGCCGCGGTACCGCGCCATGCTCTCCTGCTGGCCGTCGATGGTCGTGACTTCAATTTCGTGCAGGGACATCTTCGGTTCCCGTTCAGATTGTTCTGCCAATGATAGCGTTTGTGCCTATTCAGGTGCCGGCGGCTAATCCTTAAAGTGGATGATAGACGGCAAATGGACGGGTTGGATGAGCGGCGAGATCCGCATTGGCACTTCGGGCTTTCATTACGCGCACTGGAAGGGCGATTTTTATCCGGCCGATCTGCCGGAGCATGACTGGTTCGACTGGTACTCGCGCTATTTCGATACCGTTGAAATCAACAACACGTTTTACCGCCTGCCGGAGCGCAGCGTCTTTCAGCAGTGGCGGGATCAGGCGCGGGACGACTTCTGCTATGCGGTAAAATTCTCGCGCTACGGCACGCACGTCAAGCGGCTCAACAGCCTGGAGCCGATTGAACGGTTCGTCGACCGGACCGTGCCGCTCGAAGAGCTGATCGGGCCGGTGCTGGTGCAGCTGCCGCCCAACTGGCATGTGAACGCTGAGCGGCTGGACTGGTTCATGGCGGCGCTGCCGGATCGTTACCGGTGGGCGTTCGAGTTCCGCCACGAGAGCTGGCTGTGCGACGAAGTCTACGCGCTGCTGGAGAAGTACGGCGTCGCGCTGTGTGTGCACGACATGATCGAGAATCATCCCCGCCGCCTCACTGCCGACTGGACCTACCTGCGCTTTCACGGCTCGCATTATTCCGGCAGCTACTCGTCGCAATTTCTCACCGCACTCGCCCGGCGACTGGGTGACTACGCGGATGACGGCGTCGACGCCTACGTGTACTTCAATAACGACACCGAGGGCCACGCGGTCCGGAACGCCCAGGCGCTGAAGCGGTATCTCGGCAACGCCGCCTAGCTTTTCCCGAAACCCCATCTATACTCAAAGCAGGTGCCGGGCGCGTGAGCGGCCGGCAGCAGCACGAGGGACTATCGAGATGGAATTTGCCAAAGAGGTTTCGCGTCGGAACCTGGTCGACCGGGTCAGGAATATCATCGCTCAGCCGCGGAGCGAGTGGGAGGTGATCGCCGCCGAGCCGGCGACCACGCAGTCGCTGTACCGCAACTACATTATGCTGCTGGCCGCCATCGGGCCGGTCTGCTCGATTGTCGGCAACACGCTGGTGGGCCAGACGGTGCCGTTTTTCAATATCCACTATCGCGTGCCGCTCGGTTCGAGCATCGCCTATGCGGTGGTGGATTATGTGCTGACGCTGGCCGGTGTTTACGTGGTGGCGCTGATTATCGACGCGCTGGCGCCGACCTTCGGCGGCGTCCGCGACCGCACACAGGCGCTGAAGGTTTCGGCCTACAGCATGACGCCGGGCTGGATCATCGCCGTCGTCGCGCTGTATCCGCCGCTGGGTATTCTGCAGTTGCTGGGCCTGTACGGGCTGTTCCTGCTGTATCTCGGCCTGCCGCCGGTAATGAAGGCGCCGCGCGAGCGGTCGGTCGGCTATGCCGTCACGACCATCATCGCCGCCATTATCGTCTACATCATTATCGGCGCGGTGGCCGGCATGACGATCAGCGGCCCGGACTTCGCGGCCACGCCGCCTCAATAAGCTGACTTCGCCGCGGCGGCAGTGGCGGCTGCCGCCGCGGCCGGCGGGCGCACCGCCCGAGGTTCAAGAACGGGTACACTATCCGACTTTTGAATCGGATGGGGCCGCATGCCCGACTTTCTCAACGTCATTCTGCTCGGTATTATCGAAGGCATTACCGAGTTCCTGCCGATATCGAGCACCGGCCACTTGCTGATCGCCGAGCGCTTCGGCCTCGGCGCCCGCTCCGATCTCTTTAACGTCGGCATTCAGGCCGGCGCAATTCTTGCCATCACGCTGATTTACTGGCGCCGTATCTGGGCGCTGCTGACCGACTGGCGCGACCCGGTCAACCGCGACTACCTTTTCAAGCTGATCGTCGCGTTCCTCATTACGGCGGTGCTCGGCCTGATTGCCGTCAAGCTTGGCTTTGAGCTGCCGGAGGAAGTTGCACCGATCGCCTGGGCGCTGATTCTGGGCGGCATCTGGATGATCGCCGCCGAGCAGTGGGCGGCGCGGCAGCCGGAGCGCAGCGAGGTGACCTGGCTGGTTGCTGTCCTGGTCGGCATCGCGCAGATGATCGCCGGCATCTTCCCCGGCACCTCGCGGTCGGCGGCGACCATTTTTGTCGCGATGCTGGCCGGCACGAGCAACCGCTCCGCGGCGACCGAGTTTGCATTCCTGGTCGGGATTCCGACGATGTACGCGGCCACGGGCTACGAGCTTCTGGACCTGGCCGCCAGCGGCGGTGCGGCGCATGAAGACTGGGCTGCCTTCGCGGTCGGTTTCGTCGCCTCGCTGATTGTTGCGTTTATCGCGGTGAAGTGGCTGCTCGCCTACATCCGCAGCCACCGCTTCACGCCGTTCGCGATTTACCGGATATTGCTCGGCATCGCCATTCTGGTGTTGGTCGGAGCGGGCGCTTAGGCCGACAAAAGTAGCCTCCTGTGGCTTGCAATGTGGCATAGTTAGCGCCGTGGTACGTTCGTTCACCTATGCAGGGCGGTTGGGGCGCCCCGGTCCGGCGGCGGTCTTGCATGAAGCCGCGTCCCGCTATGCGATTTTCGGTGTCGCGATTGCCGTGGCCGCCGTGGTGCTCGCGACGCTGCTCGTCGCCTGGCTGAGCTACGGCGGTCTGAATCTCGCCGGCATCATCAGCGCCCAGCGCGAGAACATCGCCCTGTGGACGATGGACGCGATGCCGTTCATTTTCGCGCTGTGGGGCCAGTACTCGAGTTTCCAGCTCGCCGAGCAGGCGACCGAAGCCGTCTCCCAACGCACCGAGGAACTCAGCGAAGCGCTGCGCGAAGCGCGCGACGCGAGCCGCGCGCGCACCGACTTCTTCGCCCGCATGAGCCACGAGCTGCGCACACCGCTGAACGCAATCGTCGGCATGGCCGAAATGCTCTCGGAACCGGCGCCGCCCGCCGAGGCGCACTGGCATGCGCAGGTCATTCGCGAGTCTGCCGAAAATCTGCTTTCGCTGATTAACGACGTTCTCGACATCGCCAAGATCGAAGCCGGCCGGCTCGAACTGGAATCCATCGAATTCGACCTGCGCGAATGCGTGCGCGGGGCGCTGACGCTGCTGCGCGACCAGGCGGCGCGCAAGGGCCTGACGCTGATCAGCCTCGTCGCGCCGGAAATCCCGGCGCGCGCCCTCGGCGACCCCGGCCGGTTGCGCCAGATTGTCATTAACCTGGTCAGCAACGCGATCAAATACACCGAGACCGGGCAGGTTCGCTTCGGCATGACGCCGGTCGATGGCGCCGGTGCCGGCGAGGTCGTGCTGCGTATCGAAGTGGCCGACACCGGCATCGGCATCGCGCCCGAAGCGCAGCCGGACCTGTTCAAGCCGTACCGTCAGGTCGGCGCGGCGCCCAGCCGCCGCGGTGGCACCGGCCTCGGCCTGGCGATTACGCGCGAGCTGGTCGAAACGATGCACGGCGATCTCGGCGTCGACAGCGAGCCCGGCAAAGGCAGCACGTTCTGGTGCACCCTGCGTCTGCGCGCGGCCGAAGCGGCGGCGCCGCCGATGGTTCGTAGCGTCAACCTGAACAAGGTTCGCATCCTGCTCGCCGACCCGAACGACCCGTCGCGGCGCACGCTCGCCGACCAGCTGGCGGCGCTTGGCTTGCGCGTGGACACCGCGGCGAGCAGTGCAGACGCCGCCAACAAGGCGCGCACCGCAGCGGCGCTCGAGCAGCCTTACGAGGTCATTCTGCTCGACATGTTCCTGGACGCGGGCGGCGGCGAGTCGCTGGGCCTGAGCCTGGCGAAAGAAGCAGGCATGGCCGACACGCTGGTCGTGATAATCACCAATGCCGGCGCGCGCGGCGACGCCGAGCGCCTCGCCCGCGAAGGCTTTGCCGGCTACCTGACCCGGCCAATCGCACCGGCTCATCTCAAGCCGCTGATGACGCAAATTCTCGCCTTGCGCGGCCTCAGCCGCGAGCAGCGCCAGCGCCGCGGCCTGATCACCCGCCATTCGAGCACCGCCCGCACGGCGCGCAACCGCGTGCTGCTGGTGGAGGACGGCGAGGCCGCGCGCGCTATCGCCGTGCGCCGGCTGGCGACGCTGGGGCTGGCGGTGGATACGGCGGAGACCGGCCAGGCGGCGCTGCAGGCCGCGGCGCGCATCCCGTACGGCGCCATCCTGCTCGATCTGCATCTGCCGGATATTGACGGCATCGAAGTGCTGCGCCAATTGCGTGAGCGGGATCGCGACGACGCAAGCGTGCCGATCCTGATCATGACAGCCGGCGCGACCGATGCCGAGCGCGCCAGTTGCCGCGAGCTGGGCGCCGACGCGATTCTGACCAAGCCGGCCTCGATGGGCCGCCTGCGCGAGACCCTCGGCCGCTGGCTGAATCTGGAGCGGCCGCAAGCCGCCGAGGAGCGCGAGGATCCGGCCGCCGACGCCGATGCGCGCCAGGCCGATCTGGAAATCGTACGTATTTTCCTGCGCGAGTCCGCCCGGCGCATGACTGCCATCCGCCAGGCGGATGCGACGCCGGCCGGCCGGCAGATCATCGCCAACGAGGCCCACACCCTGCAGGGCACGAGCCGTTATGTCGGCGGCTTCGACGTGGCGCGTACCGCGCGTCACCTGGAAACGGTCGCCGCCGCAGCCAGTGAGGCGGAGCTGCGGGCCGCGGTCGAGACGCTGAACGCCGACTACCGCCGCTTGCGCCGGCAGCTGCGCGAAGCAGTGAGCGCCGCCGCCTGAACCGCCGGTCTTACCGGTTCGCCAATCCTGCTAATCGCATGGCGTGCGCCGCCGCACGGCGGGGAATGCGTCGGTTTCTGCATCACGAGGCGACATATCCTGCTGTGGGCTGCGGTTATCGTGACTATCGTCACATCCGTCGAATTCCTCCTTGCATCGCGACGTTTCGTTGCGAAAGAATGGCCCGGCCTATTGGTTAACCCCATGATCCGTATGGGATAGCCCCCTGGACTACCGCGCGTTCTTGCGCAGGATGCTGCATGACCTTCAGCCGCCTTTTCGT
This sequence comes from Gammaproteobacteria bacterium, assembly GCA_035701285.1. Taxonomy (GTDB): domain Bacteria; phylum Pseudomonadota; class Gammaproteobacteria; order Natronospirales; family DASSBR01; genus DASSBR01. Next base: position 14,596 of record DASSNT010000031.1, read on the forward strand.
TACCGCCCTGTTTCTCCTGATGACTTCTACCGCGTTTGCGCGGCAGAGCGCGCCGACGCTGGCGCAGCCCGCCGTGTCGCCCGACGGCAGCACGATCGCATTCGTCTCCGGCGGCGACCTCTGGACCGTGCCGGCGCGTGGCGGGGTTGCGCACCTGCTGGTTTCGGGCGCGGGCAACGCATCGCGGCCGCTGTACTCGCCGGACGGGCAGCGCCTGGCGTTCGTATCCGACAAAACCGGCAGCGGCGATATCTACCTGTTCGACTTTGCCAGCGGCACGCTGCAGCGCCTGACCTGGGCGGACGGCGCCGAGGTGCTGAGCGCCTGGTCGCGCGACGGCCAGTGGCTGTACTTCAGCGCGACGCGCGACAACATCGGCGGGATGAACGCGGTGTACCGGGTGCGCGCGAGCGGCGGCACGCCGATGCCGGTGTCGTTCGAGCTGTACCGCAACGAGGAACAAGGCGTCCCGTCGCCGGATGGCCAGGTGATCGCGCTGGTCGGCGAGGGCTGGGGCAGCGCCCAGTGGTGGCGCGACGGCCATGCGCACATCGACGAGGGCGCGATCTGGCTGCTCGGCAACGACGGCCAGCACCACTACCGGCGCATCACGCCGGATGACGCGCGTGCGCTGTGGCCGATGTGGACGGCCAGCGGCAACGCGGTCTATTACATGAGCGACCGCGGCGGTGTCGAGAACATCTGGCGCGCGCCGCGCCACGGCGGTCACCAGACCCGCATTACGAACTTCGACGGCGGCCGCGTGCTGTGGCCGACGATCTCGGCCGACGGCAGCACGATCGCGTTCCAGCGCGGCTTCGGCATCTGGACACTCGACACGCGCACCGGCCAGGCGCGGCCGGTGCCGGTGCAACTGCGAGGGCTTGCGGTGGGGCCGAGCGTGGTGCATCAGACTTTCACCGGCGGTTTTCGAGAGCTTGCGCTGTCGCCGGACGGCAAGAAGCTGGCGTTCGTGGTTCACGGCGAAGTCTTCGCCGCGCCGGCCGCCGACCATGGCGCACAGCCGCCGGCCCGGCGCGTGACGGAAACGCCCGCGGCGGAGTTCGATGTCGCGTGGGGACCGGACAGCCGCCGCATCGTCTACGCTTCCGAGCGCGGCGGGCACAATCACCTCTATATGTATGACTTCGTCAGTGGCGAGGAAACGCAAATAACGGATGGCGCGCACGACGACGCGCACCCGGAATTTTCGCCCAACGGCAAGGCGCTGGCGTTCCTGCGCGACGGCAAGCAGCTCTACCGGCTCGACGTTGAGTCGCGCGACCTGACGCTGCTCGCGTCGGCGAAGATCGACCTGAACCGGCCGCTGCAGTTCGACCGGCCGTTCGCGTGGTCGCCGGACGGGTGCTGGATCGCGTTCCTCGGCTGGGGGTCGCGCATGTACCGCAATGCCCACGTGGTGCCGGCCGATGGCGGCAACGTGCGCCCGGTAAGCTTTCTCGGCAACACCTTCGCCGACTCGATTGCCTGGGGCGCCAAGGGCCAGAGCCTGTATTTCGGCACCGGCCAGCGCGCCGCCGCCGGCCACGTTGCGCGCCTCAACCTGGTGCCGCGCACGCCGACTTTTCACGAGGACCGGTTCCTCGATTTGTTTCAGGCTGACGCGCCGGCGGGCAAGCAGGAATCGCGCAAGGATTCGGCGGATGCTGAGGAAGAGCAGGACAAGGCCGACGACGATGAACAGATCAAAATCGAGTTCACCGACATCGCCAATCGGCTGAAGCTGCTGCCGACAGGGCTCAATGCGAGCGGCCTTGCGCTGAGCCCGGATGGCGACAAGCTGGTGGTCGTGGCCGAAGTCGACGGTCACGCCAACCTGTACTCGTACCCGCTGGACGGCGGCGCCGGCTGGCAGCCGGTTCCGCGCCAGCTCACCGCGACGACCGGCGCTAAGAGCGACGTGCAGTTCGCGCCCAACGGCAACACCATTTATTACCTCGACGGCGGCCGCGCCTACACCGTCAACGCGAGTGGCGGCATTCCGCAGCGGCTGACGCTGAGCGCCGAGATGGACGTCGATTTCGCCGCTGAAAAACAGGTGGCGTTCGACGAGACCTGGCACTGGCTCAAGAACAACTTCCACGACGCCGACATGAACGGAGTCGACTGGCGGGCGGTGCGGCACAAGTACGCGCCGCAGATCGCCGGCGCGCGCACGCCGAAGGAGCTGCACCGGCTGCTGAACCGGATGGTCGGCGAGCTGGACGCGTCGCACTCGGGCGTGCGTGGCACGCATCGCGAGCAGCCGGTCACCGGCCGCCTGGGCCTGCGTTTCGACACGCGCGCCTACGAACAGCATGGCCAGTTCCGCGTCTCGGCGGTCGTGCCGTTGTCGCCGGCGGCCGTCAGCGGCGAGATCCGGCGCGGCGACTATCTGCTGGCCATCGACGGCAAGCCGCTCGGCGCCCACACCAACCTCGCCAGGGTGCTGAATTACAGCATCGGCGGCGAGACGAAGCTGCGCATCGCGAATACGCCGGACGGCCGCCACGCGGCCACGGTCAAGGTCAAGCCGATCGCGACCGATCAGTTGCAGCAGCTTGTGTATCGCGCCTGGGTGGATCACAACCGCGACTACGTCAGCCGCATCAGTAACGGCCGGCTGGGCTACATTCATCTGCCCGACATGTCGATGGCGTCGCTGCAGCGCTTTTATCAGGCCATCAACGCGCAGAACGCGACCAGACAGGGCGTGGTCATCGACATCCGCAACAACTTCGGCGGCTTCGTCAACGCCTACGCGCTCGACGTGCTGGCCCGCCAGCCGTATCTCAACATGCAGTTTCGAGGCATGTCGCCGGTGGGTGCGCGCCCGGTGCTGGGGCAATACGCGCTGACCCGGCCGACGGTGCTGATCACCAACCGGGTGACGTTGTCGGACGGCGAGGACTTCGCGCAGGGCTACCGGGCGATGGGCCTGGGCCAGATCGTCGGCGAGCCAACGGCAGGCTGGATTATCTACACATCCAACGTCTCGCTGATCGACGGCGCGACGCTCCGCTTGCCGTTTATTACGGTCGCCGACGAAACCGGCCAGCCGCTGGAGGAAAACCCGCGCCCGGTCGACACGCTCGTCAAGCGTCCGCTCGGCGAAGCGTACCGGAACAAGGACAGCTACCTCGACGCCGCGGTCGACACGCTGCTCGACCAGATCGTGCCGAGCCCGACAAAGCTTGCCCGCGAGGCGGTTTCGGGGCAGGATGCAGCGCGGGCGCGCGGTGAATAATGGTAGGATTTCAACCGTGCCGCAGCACGGAGCCTGAATGGCGAAAAAGACAAAAAAACCGGACGAGGTCGAGCGCGACGAGAGCGTGGAACAGGCCCAGCCTGATCGTCGCCGTCACCCGCGCGTTTATGAAGACCTGCCCGCGGAAACCCAGCTGGCCGACGGCCAGACGCTGAAGCTGCCGCTGCAAAGCCTCAGCCTCGGCGGCGTTCGGCTCGGCTGCAGCGAAGACGAGATGCGCCGGGTCAAGCAGGAAGGTTACCCGGCGCTGCACGGCGAGACGGTCGAAGTCGGATTGCGCGTCAGCCTGCCGACGTTCGACCATGCCGCCGAGCCGCTGGAGGCGACCTGCCGGCTGGTGTACACGCGCCGCGTCACCCAGCAGCGTTACTGCCTCGGCATGCAGTTCACCGACTTGAAGGGGCGGAGCCGCGAAGCGCTGATGCGCTATCTCCTGGACGCGCCGCCGCACGCATGACGCGCCTGCAGGCGGGCGCGGCGGCGCTGGGCGTGGCGCTCGACGCCGCGCAATGCGACCGGCTCCTCGCCTACCTCGAGTTGCTCGACAAATGGAACCGCGCCTATAACCTCACCGCCGTGCGCGACCGCGGGGCGATGCTCGGCTATCATCTGCTCGACAGCCTGAGCGCATTGCAGAGCCTGCACGGCTCGCGCGTGCTCGACATCGGCAGCGGCGCCGGCCTGCCGGGCATCCCGCTCGCCATCGCCTGTCCGGAGCGCCGGTTCGTGCTGCTCGACAGCAACGGCAAGAAAACGCGCTTCTGCGTGCAGGCCGTCGGCGAACTGGGGCTGGGCAACGTCGCCGTCGAGCGTTCGAGGATCGAGGACTACCGCCCCGCGCAGCCGTTTGATACCGTGATCAGCCGCGCGTTCGCCGACATCGGCCGTTTCGCCGCCGCGGCGGGCCCGCTGCTCGCCCCCGGCGGACGGCTGGTCGCCATGAAGGGCCGGCTGCCGGACAAGGATATCAAGGGGCTGCCGGCGGGGTTCGAGGTGAATGCGATCAAGCCGGTCGAGGTGCCGGGGGTTAATGCCGAACGGCATCTAGTAGAAGTAAGGGCACTATGAGCCACATCATTGCGATCACCAACCAGAAAGGCGGGGTCGGCAAAACGACCACGGCCGTGAATCTGGCGGCCTCGCTCGCCGCGACCAGGCGGCGCGTCCTGCTGATCGACCTCGATCCGCAGGGCAACGCGACGATGGGCTGCGGCGTCAACAAGCGCGAACTGGAGGTCGACGGCTATGAAGTTCTGGCCGGCGAAGTGACCGCGGCGGAAGCCATTCAGCGCGCCGCCGGCGATTTCGACCTGCTCCCGGGCGGCGCCGACCTCACCGCCGCCGAAGTCGACCTGGCCCGCGCCGAGCGGCGCGAATTCCGCCTCCGCGACGCGCTGACCGACATCGCCGGGAACTACGACTACATCTTCATAGACTGCCCGCCGTCGCTGAACATGCTGACGGTAAACGCGCTGACGGCCGCCGACGCCGTCCTGATCCCGATCCAGTGCGAGTACTACGCCCTTGAAGGCCTGTCCGCGCTGCTGGAAACGGTCGACCAAATCCGCCGCGCCGCCAACCCGGACCTCGAAATCCTCGGCCTGCTGAGAACCATGTTCGACCCGCGCAACAACCTCGCCAACGAAGTCTCCAACCAGCTCTTCGAACACTTCGGCAACAAGGTCTACCGGACAGTCATCCCGCGCAACGTGAGATTGGCCGAAGCTCCCAGCTACGGCGTCCCGGTCCTGATTCACGACAAAACCTCCCGCGGCGCGCTGGCCTACCTGGCGCTGGCAGGCGAACTGCTGCGCCGCGCCGAGCTGGCAAAAGCCCCCGCGTGACAGCCTCCCAATTCCCTCTCCCCGCCACGGGGAAGAGGGCCAGAGCCTGCCCCGGACTTGATCCGGGGGTGAGGGGCATTAACGGCACCGCAACGCGGTGCCACCCCTCAGGGCAAGCGCAGCGAGCCCTCCCTAGTTGTCCCTTCTCTTAGCCGGCCACGACGGCCGGCTTCTTTTCCCGCGATTTGAGCGCAGCCGAAGATCGGGCTGAAAATCGGGGAAACAAGGAACAGTGTCCGAAGCCATGGAGGGCTGAGTTCTGTTCCGGCCCCGATTTTCAGCCCGATCTTCGGGAAGTCCAAAGTGCAGGACGCACTTTGGACCAAGC